>DVIX01000051.1 GCA_018710935.1 Candidatus Avirikenella pullistercoris
TTGCTTTATATCTTTGCTCCGGAAATAGCCGTATTATTAGGTGCAAATCACATATTGCTCGCCGATTCTGTAAATTATACTCATGCATTAGCTCCGTTTTTCCCGATTATTTCCTTAATGTTCTTCACCGACTACATATTAAAAGCGACTGGCCGCCCTATCTATGCCGTAACGATAATGAGCAGTGCCGTACTTACAAATATCGTATTGGATATAATATTCGTAAAATATCTGGAAATGGGAACCACAGGAGCAGGATTGGCAACCGGTATTTCATTCTCCATAGGAGCTTTGTTCTCTGTACCTAAAATAATTACCAAAAGGAATAAAATAACCGTTCTATCCGGACGTTATGAAAGGAACTTAGTTTACAAAATGTTTTACAACGGTTCTTCCGAAGGATTATCCGAATTATCGTCCGGAATTACAATATTGTTGTTCAATATAACAACTATGCGATACCTCGGAGAAAATGGCGTAGCAGCTTTCACCGCTATCAACTATGTGTTGTTCATCGGCATCACAATTTCATTAGGTATTGCCGACGGAACAATCCCCATTATCAGTTACAATTTCGGAGCAAAAAATTGGGACAGAATAAAAAAAGTCCTGAAATTAGCAGTTAAAACCGTATCCATTATCGGAATAATCATATTTACGACTCTCTCTCTTTTCGGAGAAGAGGTCATCTCCCTATTTTTTAAAAGCGAAGAAACCACTGTTATAAAAATTGCCGTAACGGGAACAGGTATTTACGCTTTCGCTTTCTTGTTAAACGGATTGAATATTTTAGCCTCAAGCTATTTTACTGCACTTACCAATGCAAAAATATCGATTATTATATCTTCGTTACGGGGCTTGATATTTATTGTTATCGGAATTTTTATTTATCCTCGAATATGGGGTATAAACGGAATATGGTTTACCGTTCCAATTGCCGAATTGTGTACATTTATCGTTTCTTTTATATTGGTTAAAAAATCATTAAAAAATAAAACTTCTATTCACGAATAAATTTTTATCAAAAATACACCACAATCCGTTCAACAATATTCAACGCTGTCGTAAGGGAAGAAACATCCGCATATATTTCACCGTCTGTACCGTCGGGACTACTATGGCCTATTAACTTCAATTCATATTCTTTTTGTCCTGAAGATAAATCGATTCTTGCTGCATATACCAATGCCGGTTGCCCGCTTCCGTATTTACCACCAGAATAATTCAAATCGTCTTTTTCGGCTGTTTGCGGATAATATACATTGAAATCCGTAGAATGATTCACTTCCATTTTTACTACAAACTTTGTCAATTCATCTGATAACTTCAATCCCATTTCAAAATTTCCTTTGGGAGTAGCACCTGAAACCCCATCCACAAAAGGGACTTTCTTCGTAGGCAAATAAAGCCCGTCTTCATACTGTACTCCTCTGGAATAACACCAATGAGGCAATGCCTCCTGCCTTCTGTTTCCTCCGGACATAATCCATGACTGAGTTGCTATTTTCCGAGTAACATATACTGTCGATAAATATTTTCCATGTATATCTTCTATCCAAATAGCTAATTGAGGAGGATTTCTCATTTTTATTCCCAATAAAAGAGGAAAATCATGTAACCATTCCTCTCCTCCTTTTACTGAAACTTTAAAACTTTGCTCATCCGAAATTGACAAATTCCTATTATTTCTATTACATGCTCCTAACAATATCAAAATTCCACAACACAAAAAAACAAATTTTTCCATATCTATTTTCCAAAAACAATATCTATCAATTCATTTATTCCTTTTTCTATCTGCTCCCAGCCTTCAGTTTCCCTAAGTGGAATCCCATTATAAGTTTTACAATTTTCTTCCAACAGCGTCAAATACGTTATCGCCGACGAAATCAAAGTTGCAAAAACAGCAATCTTCTCTTGTGGATAACCAGACAACTTACTTACGAACTCAACTAACCAAATTCCCTTATGCTCGCGTTTATCTCGCAAATTTTTCGTAATTTCATTATCTTGAGATAACTCCCAACGATGCAACCTTTTTAAAATAAAATCTTCCCGCATCACCAAAATTTGCTGTTTAAAGAGACCTTTAACAAATTCCGATAACTCTATCTGTCCTGATATTTTTGTCTGAAAATTTATCCAAAAATCATGTTGTCCGACATAAGCAGTTATTAATCTGTCCATTGAGCCAAAATAACGATAAATCAACATTTTCGATACTCCTGCCTTCCTTGCGACAAGATTAACCTTTAATCCTTCAAACCCTTCTTCCTCAATTATCTTACCTACAGCATCAAGAAGGCGCCATTCCGTATTTTCTCTGTCTTTATTCATATTCTAGCTATATTATTATTCACGACAAAAATATGTTACTAATCGGTAACATACAAATAAAAAATAAATAAATTTCCTAAAATCAGTAAGATGATAAAATTCTTTAAAAAAGACTTGATTCTATCTTAACATTATTAATTTATAAGGAATTTATTATCCTCTATCAAAAAAAATCTTAAGAATAAATGCAATTAATAAAATAAAGATTCTCGCTATCCAGGCAAAACTCTATCTTGAAATAAAAAAAGTTTGTACGAAAGGAATAAGAGAGTATAAAAGAAAGGGGAAAGAGACAAAACAGAGGATAAATCAATAATAAAGGAATTTAGGATAAAGATATAGGGAAAGAAAAGAAAAGAAAAGAAAAG
>DVIX01000052.1 GCA_018710935.1 Candidatus Avirikenella pullistercoris
CCCGGATATCCCCTTCGGCTAAACACAGGATATATAATGAAGTGCTGCATTGCAGAACGGGGCAGGTGGTGGTAGGTACCCGTTCGGCGGTTTCCCTGCCTTTTAACGATTTGCGCTTGGTGGTTGTCGATGAGGAACAGGATGCAGGGTATAAGCAAAATGAACCGTCGCCCCGTTTTCATGCACGCGACACGGCTTTGATGGCGGCAAAAATAGATGGGGCGGATGTCCTGTTGGTGAGTGCTACTCCTTCTTTGGAGAGCTATTATAATGCCATGACAGGGAAATATGCTCTGGTGCGTCTGGAGGAACGGTATAACCGATTGGGCAATCCGAAGGTGACGGTGATAGACCGCCGGACGATTGCCGTGAAAGAGAAAAAAGAGAAAGGATATACGCCCGATACCCGTTATTTCAGTAAATATCTCCTGAAACGGATAGGAGAAACGTTGGAGCGGGGAGAGCAGGTGATTCTGTTCCAGAACAGAAGGGGTTTCTCCTCTTACGTAGAGTGTGCCGATTGCGGGGAGGTGCCGGGATGCCCGTCGTGTAACGTGTCGCTTACCTATCATAAATACAAGGGCACGTTGGAGTGCCACTATTGCGGATATACGATTCCTGCCGTTTCACAGTGTCCTGCATGCGGTTCTTATAATCTGCTGTCGCAGGGGATCGGAACGGAGAATATCGAGGAAAAAATAAAACGATGGTTTCCGGATACAGTCGTGGAGAGGGTGGATGCGGATGTGTTGAAGTCGGTAAACCGTTTTCGCAGGGTATTGTCCCGTATCGAAAACGGGGAAGCCGGAATTATTGTCGGAACGCAAATGATAAGCAAAGGATTCGATTTCCCTTCGGTTTCTTTGGTCGGGATAATCAATGCCGATAATATTCTGGGGTTTCCGGATTTCCGTAATTCGGAACGGGGATTCCAGTTATTGGCGCAAATTTCCGGCAGGGTGTCGCGGGGAACGCATCCGGGCGAGGTGATTATACAGAGCTCCCGGGCGGAAGGAACTTTTATTGCCGATATTGCCCGATTCTCGTATGAAGGTATGTATCAGCGCGAAATAAAGGAACGGGAACGTTTTATGTATCCCCCTTTTTTCCGGCTTATCGGTTTTTCGTTGAAACATACGGATAGCGACGTACTGCATAGGGCGGCGGATGAGTTTGCCGCAGAATTGCAGGTGATGTTCGGGAAACGGGTTGTAGGACCGGTAGCTCCTCTGGTGGATAAGGTGCGTAATTTCTATATTCTGGATATTATTCTTAAAATCGAACGGGGAGGGAATATAGCCAAAGCAAAACGGATGATTGCCGGATTACTCGATAAAGTGCGCCTCTCGCCGGTTTTCAAAGGGGTGGTTATTATCCCTAACGCAGATATGTGATTACCGGTAGGATAATTCCCGAATAATCCCGTCGGAAAGTCCGGATTTGGGAATAATCAGTTCGTTGATTTTACAACTTTTCATGGTCATCAGAAATATTTTCAGTGCCGGTACGATTACATCCGCCCTCGAAGGGTTCAACTGTAAAATATGGATTCGTTCTTCATAAGAGAATGACCGTATATAATCGTACAATATTTTGAGTTCGGTATAGGTAATGGTTTCATTTTCCTTTTTTCCGAGCAGTCCTTTGGCTTTATTGATATTTCCTCCGGTACCGATCAGAACGGTAGGCATATATTGTTTGCAGTTGTTTTTGAGCCATTTTTTCATCTTTTTCAGTTCTTCGGGCTCGACGGCTTCCTTTATCCAACGTACGGTACCTACTTTAAAAGAGCAGGATTCGGTGCGCCGGTGGTTGCAGTAAACGGAAAATTCGCTGCTGCCTCCGCCTACGTCTAAGTAGAGGTAACTTTTATTGGGGTCCATCGTTTCGCTCATCCCTCCGCGGAAAATAATTTCCGCTTCCTCTTTCCCGTTAATCAGGTCGATAGATACTCCGGCCTTTTCTGCAGTCGCTTCAATGAGTTCTTTCCCGTTGGAGGCTTCGCGCATGGCGCTTGTCGCACACGCCCGATAGGCTTTTACACCGTAAGCGTTCATAAGATGCAAAAATCCTTTCATCGCTTCGATGAACTGTTCCTGTTTCTTTTCGCTGATAAATCCTTGAGTAAACACATCTTCACCTAAACGTAAGGGAACTCGGATATAAGCCAGTTTTTTATACAATGTTTCATTGGGATACCGTTCGACATTCGAAACCAACAGCCGTATGGCGTTCGAACCGATATCTATGGCCGCATAAATGTTCCGGGATTCGGCTTTCTCTTTTTTTATGGTATTGTTTCCGTTATTCGTTTGTCTTGTCGTGTTTCCCATTGTCTTTATTGTTTAATGGCCATTTTGCTGAAATAATCGTAAAGGGCTGTTTGAGAGCGTACTTCAGGAGCCCCGTGTTCTTCTTCGTCTATATATACGTTCAGTTTGCCGGTATCGAGGTCGCGCGCTTTTACATTATCGTTCCATTGGATTTCGAAAATGTCGCGGATAATCTTTTTTAGCCGTTTGTCTTTGATAGGAGCGGCCACTTCCACCCGTTTATCCATATTGCGTATCATCCAGTCTGCGCTGGAGATGTAGGTAACCTCTTCTCCGTTATTGCAGAAAATCATAAAACGTTCGTGTTCCAAGAATTTATCGACGATGCTGATTCCCCGGATGTTTTCGCTTATTCCTTCCATTTGCGGTTTCAAACAGCAGGCTCCGCGCACGATAATACGTATTTCCACTCTCGACATGCTTGCCTTATAAAGTTCCTTAATCAATGTTTCATCGGTCAGGCTGTTCATTTTGAGGTAGATATAAGCCGGTTTTCCTGCTTTGGCATTCGTTATCTCTTTATTTATCAGAGAAATGAACCGTTTGCGCATCTGGTAAGGAGAAACGGAGAGGTGTTTGCATTCGAACCGGACATGGGTATTGTCCAGGAAATTGAATACCTGTAAAGCGTCGTCTGCTATTTCCTGGTCATAGGTGAAAAAGCCTAAATCGGTATAGGAATTTGCCGTCGTTTCATTGAAATTGCCGGTTCCTACATAAGTATAACCTACGGTTTTTACGCCTTCCCTGCGGCGGATAAGAGCCAGTTTGCTATGTACCTTCAGCCCCATTATCCCGTTTATTACTTTAACGCCTCCTTGCTGAAGCGCTTCGGTGGTGTCGATGTTGTGTTCTTCATCGAAGCGTGCCAGTAATTCAACGACGGCAACGACATGTTTCCCGTTTTTAGCGGCGTTGATTAAAGCGTTGATGACTTTGGAATGTTCTGCCACCCGGTAAAGGGTAATGTAAATGGATTCCACTTTAGGATCTACTGCCGCTTCCCTCAGAAAATCGATGAAATACCCGAATTTATGATAAGGATAATTCAGTATGATATCCTGTTTTTTGATAACGTTCAGGAAACTCGAATATTGAGGAATGGCTGGATGGGAAAGGGGAGGTAGTTTAGGTTCTTCCAATTCCGGGGCTATTTTGGGAAATTTCATCAGGTCGCGCAGCTGTCCGTAGCGGGAATCGGGCGATACATTCAGGCTTTTTTGAAGCCCGAATTTGTTGATGATGAGTTTCAGCATATCCTGCGGCATCTCTTTGTCGTATGTCAGGCGGACAGGGCGACTGAACAACCTTTTATACACTCCGGTTTCCATTTTCTCGACCAAACTTTGGGATACGTCGTCGTCGAGCGTTATTTCCGCATCTCTGGAAAATTTGAAATTATGAGCCTCGATAGAGATGTATTCGAACATGAAAAAGATATCGTCCAGCATTAACCGGATAATGTCGTCGATGAACATTACCTCTTTGCGTCCGTTCTCCGACGGCAGTACTACGAACCGGGGACTGGCCGTACTGACCGGGACCTGTATGATAGAGTAGCGGATAACCTCTTTCCCTTTCTTTTTGTTGGTCAGTTTGACGGCCAGATAGATATTGTCGTCTTGCAAAAACGGAAGTTTGGTGTTTTTCCGAATCATTAACGGAACGATTCGCGGAGAGAGGATATCGGCAAAGTATTGCTTGGCGAAAACCTGTTGGGGCTCGGAAAGCTGTCGTTCATTCAGTATGAATATGTTTTCTTTTTCTAAAGAGTGTAAAATCTCTGCGAAAGTTTCATTATACCTTTGCTGGAGTGCTTCGACTTTCTTTTTGATTTTATCGAGCAATTCGACCGGAGTATAACCTCCTCCCAAGCGTTTGCTGTGGTCTTTTTTCGAAGCGATTTTCCGCTCCAGTCCTGCTACCCGTACTTTGTAAAATTCATCCAGATTATTGGAATAGATGCCTAAAAAACGTAATCGTTGCAGTAAGGGAACACTGGTATCCTGTGCTTCCTGCATGACACGTTCGTTGAAGTCGAGCCAACTTAACTCTCTGTTGTTCAAAAGAGATTTATTGATATTCCCCATAAAGTCTGTTTTTATCCTATTAAATTATGCAATTTAAACAGGAAATCCAAATAAAACGAATCCGTATAGACCGGTTGTTGTTTCCTGAATGGTCGGAAATAGATTTTTGTAATTTATATGGATTTGAAAATAAGTGTATTGTGTTTTATATAAGAGGATTTATATGGTAATGTAATTTAACGTAAAAATAATATAGACTGTCGAAAACGGATTTCAAAAATTGTACCTGTTCTTCATAACCGGAGCCTGACGAACGGACTGTCGGCGGTGAAAGCCAAAACCGGAAGGATCAGGGAAGGATTATAGTATCTGTTGGCTTTTAAATCTTTTGCAATTATTCGGTTTTATTACGGAATATTTGATATTTCAGTTAATTTTTATTATTTTTGGTAAACTGAAAGATTGTTTTAATTATAAATTGATAGTTTATTCGCAACGATTCTCGTTGCCTTCAATAACTTTAAATCACAAATCTTATGAAATTTTTTGACCCTAAGTTGTTTTTGTCCGCTTTCTTGCTCGTGTCAGTCGGTTTGCAGGCTCAAACGATCCGGCCGTTGCATGAAACCAAGTGGCCGGAAAGCAATCCGGATGCCGAATTTTATACGGTATCGGGATCCCGGCATGGAATCAGTTTTTTCCCGAAGGTGCAGTATTCCCATGTAGAATATACTCCGGGAGCAACCTTGACTTTCGATAAATACCATTCGGCGGATGTTATTTATTACTGGATGGAAAAATGGGCGGAGGAGTATCCTGATTTGGTCGATCTGTATGAGGTGGCTCAAAGTTATGAGGGGCGTCCGATTCTGCAGATGACGGTAACGAACAAGAAAACGGGAAAAGCTACCGATAAACCTGCCGCCTTCTTTGAGGGAAACCGTCATAGCGGAGAGGTAACCAGTGCGGAATCCGTATTATGGCTGATGCAGCATTTACTGGAACAATACGGCAAAGATCCGGAGATAACCGCTATTGTGGATAAAAACGCCATATATCTCAAACCGATAAATAATCCTGACGGGCATAACCTTTATATGCATACGGCTCAGAGTAACCGGAGTACGGTACGTGCTTTCGATGAGGACGGCGACGGATTGCTGGATGAAGACGAACCGGAAGATTTGGACGGAGACGGGTTGATATTGCAGATGCGTTATAAAGAC
>DVIX01000004.1 GCA_018710935.1 Candidatus Avirikenella pullistercoris
AATAATAACCGGTACAAACGAAAAAACAATGATTCCCCGTTTTAAGCGAATCGCTATCAAAATAGGAAGTAACGTACTAACCCGAAAAGACGGAACACTCGACAAAGAACGAATATCCTCACTGACAGGACAAATAGCCGCTTTACACAAAGCCGGCATAGAAATCATCATGATATCTTCAGGAGCGGTAGCCTCCGGGAAAAACGAAATAAAACCGCAACAAAAATTAGATACGGTTTCCGCCCGGCAGCTCTTTTCAGCCGTGGGACAATCGAAGTTGATCAACCATTATTACAAACTGTTTCACAACCATAAAATCGTAGTAGGACAGGTCCTGACTACCAAAGAAAATTTTTCATCGAGACGTCATTACCTCAACATGAAAAACTGTATCAACGTAATGGTCGCAAACAGAGTTATTCCGATTGTCAATGAAAACGATACTATCTCCATTACCGAACTGATGTTCACCGACAACGACGAATTATCCGGATTGATAGCAACCATGATGGACATGGAAGCCCTGATTATTTTAAGCAATATAGACGGCATCTACAATGGAGCTCCCGACAACCCGGCATCTAAAGTAATCCGGGAAATCGGCAACTGCAAACAAGACCTTTCCAGCTGCATCCAATCCACAAAATCCTCTTTCGGAAGAGGCGGTATGCTTACCAAATGCCATATCGCACAGAAAGTGGCAGACGAAGGTATCGAAGTAATTATCGCCAACGGTAAAAAAGACAATATCTTGATCGAATTACTATCGGAAGAACATTACTCCGACACGGTATGCACCCGCTTTTTACCCCAGAAAAAAGTATCGGGAATAAAAAAATGGATTGCCCATTCCGAAGATTTTGCCAAAGGACATGTCTATATCAATGACGGAGCAAGAAAAGCTTTGTTAGGGGAAAATGCGACCAGCTTGCTTCCAATAGGTATTACCCGGATAGAAGGGACTTTTGTAAAGGATGATATTATCCGCATATCGGACGAACAAGGAACATTAATCGGCATAGGAAAAGCCGCTTACGACAGTAAAAAAGCAATCGAACAAATAGGTAAAAAAGGGAGCAAACCTTTAGTACATTACGATTATTTATACTTAGAAACGTAAATATGAACTTAAAAGAACGATTCGAAACGGTGTTACGGGCTTCCCGGACATTAGTCCATTCGGACGACAACCGGATAAATGAAATATTATTGGCATTAGCGGATAAAACTGTCGAAAAGACAAATTTCATCTTAGCAGAAAATAATAAAGACATTTCCCGGATGCAATCGTCCGATCCGAAATACGACAGGTTATTGCTGACAAAAGAAAGAATCGCAAATATCGCTTCCGATATCCGGAACGTAGCCACACTACCCTCTCCGTTAGGGAAAACAATCGAAACAACGACACGTCCTAATGGCATAGAACTACTCAAAATAAGCGTTCCTTTCGGGGTTATCGGAATTATTTACGAAGCACGCCCTAATGTAACTTTCGATGTATTCTCCCTTTGCCTGAAATCCGGAAATGCCTGTATTCTAAAAGGCAGTACCGATGCTTACCATTCCAACCTTGCCATTATATCGATTATCCATGAAATATTAGACAATTTCAATATGGATAAAGCGGTTGCCACCCTATTACCTCCGGAAAGAGAAGCTACCGAGGCATTAATCAATGCAGTCGGTTATGTAGATTTAATTATCCCGCGAGGAAGCCAGGGACTAATCAATTTCGTACGTAATAATTCAAAGGTTCCTATTATCGAAACAGGAGCAGGCATTTGCCACACCTATTTTCATAAGGCAGGAGATAAAGAGAAAGGAGCAGCAATCATCAATAATGCCAAAACTAGAAGAGTCAGTGTCTGCAATGCTTTAGACTGTCTGGTTATCGATAAGGAACGAGTGACCGATCTGCCTTATTTGTGTTACAAATTAAGCGAAAGCAATGTTATCATTTATGCCGATCCTACAAGTTACAACGCATTGAAAGGACACTATCCTGAACAATTATTAAAAGAAGCGGATGAACACTGCTTCGGGACTGAATTTTTAGATTATAAAATGGCTGTTAAAACAGTGGGGAATATATACGAAGCTATCGAACATATTACTCGTTACTCATCCAAACACAGTGAAGCGATAATCAGCGAAGATACGGCAGCTCTCGCAATTTTTGAGAAATCAATCGATGCAGCATGCGTATATTCGAATGTTTCCACTGCCTTTACCGACGGAGCGCAATTCGGACTAGGAGCAGAAATAGGCATCTCGACACAAAAATTACATGCACGAGGCCCTATGGCATTAGAGGAATTAACCACTTATAAATGGCTAATACATGGAAACGGACAGATACGTACCCAATAAATAGCAGAATTATCACATTCTTTATTTGCATCTTTAATGAAAAGAGTATATCTTTGCAACCACTAACTCGTTCGGGGTGTAGCTCAGCCCGGTTAGAGTACACGTCTGGGGGGCGTGTGGCCGCTGGTTCGAATCCAGTCACCCCGACAAAAAGAGTTCGTATTTTTATACGAACTCTTTTTCTTTTCAAGCCCTACCTACTTTTATTTTCCCCGGATATAAAATATTTTTATTCTCTATACACCAATATTCAGAGGATATTACCATTATTTACTTTCAAAATTTTATCTTTCAAAGACCAATTAACAAATCTACAAATACAATTATTGAATATATATCTGAATTCAGTTTAAATCACATATTGAATAATACGTATTTACAACACTCTCAAAAACAATAAACGAATAAAAACACACATATTCCCTCTATACTTAATCCTTTTTCTAAGAACTGATACTCCACTTATCGAAATCTAAAACGTTTTTTATTGATTTTTGAATATTTTTCCAAGGTTTTGTGTTACCTCCTGCAATGTTCTATTTTTCCGTTTTAATTTTCTATTCTTCGCCATTTTTATCCTTTCTTTTCTAAAAATCGACTTTTAGAACAATTATCGAACATAAAGCAACTATCACACTTTATAAAAAATCGCACAATTACATTGCAATTCAGCACATACAGAACAAAAATTTATTAATAACAGATTCTTATAAAAAAAGACTTTTAGAACATTATTATCGTAAATCAAATAGAATACCCCTTTTATAAATAAACGAAATTTGTATTTAATAAAACACCTCTTAATCGAATAAACATGAAACAAATTGTTAAGATAAATCCGAAGTACAAAAACATTAATAGCTTCATTCAATTCGTTCCTCGTATTTTTTCCGAAAACGGAGAAACAATCCATCATGCGCGAAATACGATTAAACTATTCCGAATAAATGGACTACTGCTCAATATAAAATGTTTTCAAAAACCGAATATTATCAACCGATTCGTTTACCGCTATATACGAGCATCGAAAGCAGAACGATCTTTCAGGCATGCCCTCTATATCCAACAACAAGGAATCGATACTCCCGACCCTGTCGCTTACATCGAAATACATGACAAAGGGATACTAACCGAATCTTATTACATTTCCATCCATCAAACAGTAGACGGAAGGATGGAAAAAATATACGAACAATCAAAACAAGAAAACCAAGAACTAATACACGCGTTCACACTATTCACTGCAGACCTGCACCGGAAAGGAATACTACATAAAGACTATTCTCCCGGAAATATTCTTTACAGAAAACAAGAAAACGGGTATCATTTCTATTTAGTCGATTTAAACCGAATGAAATTCAGAAAACTCAGTTTTATAGAAAAGTGCCAGAGTTTTGCGAGATTCCGGTTAGATACGGATATCTTATACAGCATTGCCGACACTTATTCAAAAGCATTAGAAATCAATGAAAAGGCATGTCGCAAACTAATTCCATTCTGCAATAAAATTTTTTGGAAAAAATACGAATATCGGCATCCGGAAATAAAACTAGCCCACAAATAAAAATTGTAATTTTATATTCATTAACTGTTTTATAAAAATATTAAATATACCTATCGAACATTTCTCATGCTTTTATAAAAAGAAGCTGCATTTTATAGATTTTCATCACCTATTATGCAGCTTCTTTTCATTATTTTATCCTAATACAACTCTATAAATTCATAACTGTTTCCACACCCTTCCAAATAACGCATAAAATTTTCCAATGTAATTACAATCGTTCCTGTATTATCGTTCGGATGAAAACTCAAAGATCGTTCTTTTTGCAAATTACTATCCAAAAACAGATGTACATGATTTTCTTTATCGTTAATCAATCCGAAAGGAGATACAGACCCTGGGCACAATCCAAGATATTTATCCATTCTTTTCTCCGATGCAAAAGAAAGTTTACCCTGTTTAAGCCGATGTTCCAAATCATGAATAGCCAAATTTCTATCTCCGTCGAACACCACTAAATAATGGCGGTTCCCTTTATGATTCCTGAAAAAAAGATTCTTACAATGACGGGAACCGTCATTTCTCCAATATTGTTTAGCAATTTCAATCGTCGGAGCTTCCGGATGCTCATAATACTCATACGAAATCCCCGCCTGTTCTAAATAATCGAATACGATTCGTTTCCGTTCCATACTGTCAATCCCGTTAATTTTCGCTACAAAAATACTTAAAATAAAATATTTCCGCCTCTCCGAACAGAATTCTCGAATTCAAACAAATGTTTCAGTTAAAACTCAATATCAGAATTGCATTCTGAAAACCGTATTCGGACGCGTAGAAAGCGTAAGCGTCCCTCCATGCAATCGCATAATCTGACGGGACAAGCTCAACCCTACTCCGCTACCTGTGAAACCAATGCGGACAGCAACAACGCGTAGCTATTGCCCGCGCCGTAATAGCCCAACCCAAACTGATTCTCGCCGACGAACCTACCGGAAACCTCGACTCCAAAAACGGATTAGAAGTAATGACTCTGTTATCGGAACTCAATAAAGAGGGGACAACTATTATTATGGTCACCCATTCTCAACACGATGCAACCTATGCACACCGCATCATAAACCTGCTCGACGGGCAAATTGTCGATAACCTGCACGACAAACTATAAAACCGTCACACCCTCATTTCAATTATATAAAACACAAGGGATTGTCTGATTTAATCGTTAGACAATCCCTTTACTCTTGTCGCAACCAAAATCTTATTCCCCGTACAATTTATTCAAATTTTCCTGAACCCGTTCGTTGAAAAGATAATCATCATATTCCATATATTTATCGATCATCCCGTTCGGCGTTATTTCTATCAACCTATTGGCAACGGTATTGATAAACTCATGGTCATGCGAAGTCATCAGGACAATCCCTTTATAATTGACAAGGCTATTATTAAATGCCTGTATCGCTTCCAAATCAAGGTGATTGGTCGGAGAATCGAGCACTAATACATTCGGTTCCTCAATCATCATTTTTGCAATCATACAACGCATCTTTTCTCCTCCGGAAAGCACCTCGACCGGCTTGAATATCTCCTCCCCTGAAAAAAGCATCTTTCCTAAATATCCTCTCAAATACAACTCGCTGGTATCGGAAGAATATTGCGACAACCAATCCACGATAGAAAGGCTGTTATTAAAATAAGGCGCATTATTCAACGGCAGATACGACGACTTAATCGTTACACCCCACTCTATCATTCCCGTATCGGGAGTATCGTTCCCCATTAATATCTCCAACAAAGCGGTTACGGCCCGAGGCTCTCTCGACAGAAACACAACTTTATCGCCTTTTTCTATCGTAAAAGAGATATTCTTAAACAATACCTCGCCATTTACCGATTTACTCAAATTATCGACTGCCAGCACTTTCGTCCCCGGCTCCCTTCCCATCTGAAAAATAATACCCGGATATTTCCGCATGGAAGGTTTAATCTCTTCGATATTCAGCTTTTCCAACATCTTCTTACGGCTGGTAGTCTGTTTCGATTTCGCGACATTGGCACTGAAACGCGCAATAAACTCCATCAACTCCTTCTTCTTCTCTTCCGCCTTCTTATTCTGCTGCTGTTGCTGACGCAATGCTAACTGGCTCGACTCGTACCAATAGCTGTAATTTCCGGAAAACAGGTTAATATCATTATAATCGATATCGATAATATGCGTACTCACCGAATCTAAAAAATGCCGGTCATGCGATACGACCAAAACCGTATTTTCATAATTGGAAAGATAGTTTTCCAACCACATCACCGTATTTACGTCCAAATCATTGGTCGGTTCATCCAGCAACAGATTGTCGGGTTTTCCGAAAAGGGCTTGGGCAAGCAGCACCCTCACTTTTTCTTTTGCATTCAGGTCTTTCATCAAAGAATAGTGCAAATGTTCTTTAATTCCCAACCCACTCAACAAATTCGCCGCATCGCTTTCCGCATTCCAACCGTCCATCTCTGCAAATTTTTCTTCCAACTCTCCGGCTTTCACTCCGTCTTCCTCGGAAAAATCGGGTTTCGCATAAATCGCATTTTTCTCCTGCATAATCGCCCACAAAGGCGCATGCCCCATCAGGACGGTATCTAAAACGGTACATTCATCGTACTCGAAGTGATCCTGTTTCAAAACAGACAACCGTTCATTCGGCCCGAAAGAAACCGTACCCCGCGTAGGTTCTACATCTCCGCTCAAAACACGCAAAAAAGTGGATTTTCCTGCCCCGTTCGCTCCAATAACGCCATAACAGTTGCCGGGCGTAAATTTTAAATTCACATCTTTAAATAAAACCCGCTTGCCAAATTGGACTTCTAAATTCGATACCGTAATCATCAATTATGCTTTTTAAATTCGCAAAGATAACAAGATATATCGAAAAAATAAAAGCGACACGGCAAGCGGGCCTTGTTCATTAATCTCAGGATAACGGATCAGCACTAAAAATTATATTGCACCATCAAATTTATCCGGTTGGCTTTCCCGCTTTCTCCTCCATGTACCACTTTCCGTCCATGTAAATACTCCATAGCGAGCTGGCAATTTTCCGTCACGTTCCAAAATACATTGGTGACCAGATACTGTCCGTATTTATACAACCCGGACGGAGCATACCCCCTATCCGAATACATACGGGACTGGCTGTAAGTAACCGAAGCAAAAACATCTTTCGTAAAATTATATTGTACGCCGGCATATCCTCCCCACATAGGCAAAGCCTGAAGATAACCCGGCTTTTCCGGATTCGGCACCAAATCGGAATTAAGATTGCTAAGGTCATTCAAATAAGTAGCGATTCCTTTCCCGTAAATAAATTGATAATAAAAAGAAAGTTTATGATGAACCGTCCATAAGCCGCTCACTTGTGCACCCCATCCCTGAGACATTTCGCTTTTTTCTTTGTCGAGATTGCGATATGCCAGATTGCGTAAAATTCCGGTAACGCGTACATGGCTGGTTCCCTTTCCCCAATTGAATTGCAAATAACCGATAATATCGGGAACACTTTGTGCAATATGACGGGTCTGTGCATTAAACGTTCCGTTCAAGGAAGGAAATTCCGTTGCAATAGCAAATTTCATACGCTCTTTCAAAAAAGAACGGGAATAACGTATCATCGGATTCAATATTCCTGCAAAACCGTTAGGGGAAGCATAGTCGATAGTCGGAGGCAAAGAAGAAAGGTCTGCAATCGTGCTCCACGCCTGCCCGAATGTAAAGCCGCAGAACTGAATATAAGCCTGACGCAACTGCGGCGTATAATTCGTTCCCTCAAAATTGGTAGAAAGATAAACGCTGAAATCTCCCAACCGTTTGGTACGTCCTACCATTTTTACAAAAAATTGAGACGTCGAAGCTGAAAGGCGATATTGAGAGCGGGGATTATCTCCATTCGGTACCGGAATCAAAGCCGGTTGGAATCCTTCATCCGTTTCAGTATCGATAATTCCTTTAAATTCCATACCGTTCACCAAACGGACAAAACCACCGATACCCAAAGCGAATTTCTCTTTTTGGTCAATTAATAGAAAACGAGGCGCACGGGCATCCTGAAAATGTTTCTCTTCCGGACGTTTCAATACATCCGCTATATCGTTATAAACAATATCTTCCGGAACAAAAAAAAGGATTTCTGTTTGCCGAGGGACATGTCTCGTTTTATGCCCGGCTCTCTGTTGTGCAGCAGAATCAAAAGGCGAAACCACCACAAATGCAATAAAAAACACCACTAAAAAAACATAAAATTTTCTCATAAGACCGATTTTAAATAGGTTATTAAAAAGAATATCCCCCTCTAAAACAAATTCCAAGCCAAGCAGGAAGAGAAAATTTCCCTGAAAAAAGAGAAAAAACAATCAAAAGTTTTTATATCCCGTGTAAAGTAGTATCTTTGCAGACACTTAAAAGCGAAAGGGATATGCATTATCTTCTTGAGCAAACCTCAGAGTAGGTGATTATTAACTATTTAATTTTTTTAAGAAATGCCTGTAAAAATCAGATTGGCACGCCACGGTAAAAAAGGCTATGCTTTTTACCACATCGTAGTAGCAGACAGCAGAGCTCCTCGCGATGGTAAGTTTATCGAAAAAATCGGTACGTATAATCCGAACACCAACCCCGCTTCTATCGAACTCAACTTCGACAAAGCATTGGCGTGGTTGAATAACGGTGCACAACCTACCGATACTGCAAGAGCAATCCTTTCATACAAAGGGGTATTGATGAAAAAACACCTTTTAGGCGGTGTAAAAAAAGGTGCATTCTCTGCTGAAGTTGCAGAAGAACGTTTCGCTAAATGGCTTGCAGAAAAAGAAGCACAGATAAATGCAAAACGCCAAAAGTTAACCGAAGGTAAAAAAGCGGCTACCGCTGCACGTTTAGCTGAAGAAGAAAAAGTTAAACAAGCAAAAGCGGAAATCGTTGCTGCTAAAAAAGCTGCTGCCGCTAAAGCCGAAGCAGAAGCGAAAGCCGCAGAAGAAGCTGCCGCTAATGCTGCTGCAGAAACAGAAGAAACTGTTGAAGCCGCTGCAGATACCACTCCGGCAGAAACTCCTGCTGAGTAAGTTTTGCATCATGTCATTATCAGGCCGCTACAAAGAACCGATTGCCAAAATATCGAAGATATTTGGAACAAAAGGTGAAGTAGCAATGCGTCTTTATGATGTTTTCCCTGATAATCCGAATTTGGAGGAACCTTTATTCATCGATATAGATGGATTAGAGGTTCCTCTCTTTTTTCATGCTTTCGTTCGTAAAGGGAATAATAAAGCTATCGCCCGGTTCGACGATATAGACAACGAATACCGTGCCCAAGAGCTTATCGGCAAAGAGTTGTACATATACGTACAAGACGAAGAAGACGGGGAACTTTATTACGAAGATATGGCAGGTTTCAGCCTGACAGACATCCGAAGCGGGAAAAAGGGTATTATTACAGAATATATAGACTATCAGGACAACCCGCTGTTCAAAGTCCTTTTCGGAGAAATCGAAGTTTTGGTTCCGGTTGCCGATGATATTATCGAAGAAATCGACGAAGAACAACGTTCTGTAAAAGCCTCACTACCGGACGGTTTATTAGAGCTCTATTTTGAGAAACCACTATAAGAACAGCTAAACTCCGATGCTATGGAAAAAATCGCATTATATCCCGGTTCTTTCGATCCTTTCACATTAGGACACCAATTAATCGTTGATAAAAGCCTTACACTATTCGACAAAGTAGTTATCGCCATAGGTGAAAACAACAATAAACGCACCCATTTTTCCCAATCCAAAAGAATTAACCTTATCCGAAAAATATACAAGGACAATCCCCGCGTAGAAATTGCAGCCTACAACAAGCTAACCGCCGACTACTGCAAAGAGAGAGGCATTAATTTCATCGTACGGGGCATCCGCAATGTAGGGGACTTCGAATTCGAACGCAATATCGCACAGATAAATAAACGGCTCAACCACAAATTAGAAACCGTTTTTCTGATGACACCTCCGCAATACTCGGAAATATCATCCAGCATCGTACGGGATATTCTTCTGCATGGAGGGAATCCGCTTCAGTTCATGTCCAAAGGTATTACGATGGACGACCTTTTGTCCGAAGAATAAAATCATTGCTGCACTATCTTAAAACGCACCCTCAACACTCCCGTCTCTTCACTGTAATCGGACGAAATAATTTTCAGTTTACCGTCGATCTCCGAAGTAGAAGCTACATGTTCTCCGATACACGGGCAGGCATCGTATTCTCCGACACGGACAATACGCACTTTTTCCATTCCCTTATCCGGTAAACGTGAAAGATTATATTTTTCAGCAGCTTCCGATGTTGGAATCGTTTCCGTCGTTACAGGAACATTCAAAGCAATAATTTCATTCACTTTTTGTTCCGCCTCAGTCAGCTCCTCAGAAGTAAGGTTACGGGTATAACGAAAATCTATTTTACTTTTTTTCTTTTCGATATGCGTTGAAAAAGCCCTCGAACATCCCAACATAGAAGAAATCGTTCCATTCAGCAAATGCTCTACGGTATGCATTTGCGGATTATACTCTTTGTTGCTCATACTCCGTTATTGGTTAAAAAATCCCTGTTCGACCAAAGCATCGAAATATTTTTTGGAAAAGAAAAGGTTATCTTCCGCCTTATATCGATTCTGCGTAAATATTTTGGCCAAATTGTCGAGATTATTCTCCTTTAATAATTGTTTGGTAAATTCCAATGATTCTTTTTCTTTCCATAACCGGTTTATATCGGCCTCGCTGTAATCTTTATACGTATCGTAATGCACGACCGCTTCTATCGGCAATCTATCCGTTAAAGGAGGATTTTGTGCTGGATACCCTACCGTAACGGTAGTAATAGGAATCACTCCTTTCGGAAGATTCAGTACTGCCGCAATTTCCTGTGCATTATAAGTGGTAGTTCCCAAATAACAAATTCCCAGACCTTCCGTTTCCGCCTGAAGACAAAAATTCTGCGCAGCAAGCAGAGTGTCTATCGCACTATTGACAAACCATGCGAAATTATCGTAACGAGGCTCTGCATCGCGCAACCGGCACCACTTACTGAAACGGTTGATATCCGCACAAAAAGTCACTACAGCCGGAGCACCTGTCACCATAGACTGATTAAAATGTGCCGGTGCCAATGCCTTTTTCAAATCCGGCGATGTCGTCACCACTATACTGTACAACTGCATATTACCGGTAGTAGAGGCACGGGTAGCCGCTTCTAACATCCGTGACATTTTTTCGGATTCTATCGGTTGCTCCCGGTAAACGCGAATACTTCTATGCGAAAAAATTGCATCCATAATATTTTTTTATCGTTCAACATCATTTCCTGCACAAATATTGCACAAAACCAGCAATATTCATTCGTGGATTCAAAAAATAACAATCCATACAAAAATAGGAAATAAAATTCAAAACCATTTTTTATTTTTGTAACCGGAATTATTTACAAATGACTGTTCGATTTTACAAATACCAGGGTGCAGGAAACGACTTTATTCTGATAGATAACCGGGAAAAATGTTTCCTCTGGGATAATACTTTAGTACGCCGGCTTTGCCACCGCCATACAGGAATCGGAGGCGACGGGTTAATGCTGCTGGAAAACGATGACCGGTACGAATTTTATATGCGTTATTTCAATTCCGACGGAGGAGAGGTTCCGATGTGCGGAAACGGCGGACGATGCATTACGCTCTTCGCTCATCATCTCGGAATAGGAGGGCGTATTAAAACTTTCAATTCCATGGACGGGCTTCATAAGGCAGAAATTATAAGCACACACGGAGAATGCGCCCGAATAGCAATCCGGTTAATAGACGTAACCGAGATAAAAGAAATAGGAAATGCACTGTTCCTTAATACAGGCGTTCCCCATTATGTAGAATTCACAAACCGCATCGACACCGTCGATGTAACGGCTGAAGGAAAGGAAATCCGTTTTCGCGACTATTTCCGTCCTTACGGAGGTACCAACGTTAATTTCGTTGAAGTAGCCGAACGAGGTAAAATAAAAGTCCGTACTTATGAACGGGGTGTAGAAGGGGAAACTTTAGCCTGCGGAACCGGTGTATCGGCAGCAGCCATCGCTACTTCCTACCTATTCCAACCCGAACAAGAACGTTTCAATATTCAGGCACAAGGAGGAGAATTATCCGTATCTTTTCAAAGGCAAGGCAAAACATCCTATACGAATATAATACTTGAAGGGCCGGCATGCCGAGTTTTCAGCGGTGAGATAGATTATGAACCGCCTTGCCCCCGACTTTAATTTCCGGGGAAGACCTACCCTTTGCCCTTAAAGTCACTTTTTTTAAAAACTATTGCGCAACAGAAAAAAATCATTTATAATTGCAAAAAATATAGGGACTTTTACAAAGTCCTTGTAATATAATCACTTTTAATAATTTATTACTAATCAATTTTACATTCAGATTGATGAAAAGCAACAACAATTTCCGGCGAAAAGGTATGGATTTCGATTCGGAAGACTCGCTGAAAAAACCGGTCAAACTCGATCCGATAAAAAAAAGCGGGAAAGAAAAACGGGGGTTCCTAAACGACTTGGACGATGAAGAAGATGAAGAGCTACCCTATAAAAAGAAAGAATCCATCTTAGACTATTTCGACGATAATGAAGAGGAAGATCCCGAAGAAGAAGAAGAAGAAGAAAACAATGACGAAGAATGGGAAGAGGAAGAGGAATGGGATGAAGAAGAGGACGACGAAAACGACGATATAGAAAACAACAGATAAAAAAGAGAACAAAATATCAGGAAAATAATTTACCTGTATCTTTAATTCGGAAGGCTACTTTTTAAGTAGCCTTCACTCCCTGGAAAAGAGAATAAAGTTTTTATGGAAAAATTTATTGTCGCCAATGGAATAGCCAGCCGGTATATGGATAGCGGCACGGATAAACCTGCAATCGTATTATTGCACGGTTACTTGGAATCCATTGATATCTGGGAAAATCTCGGAAAAAAATTAGCTCCCTATTTCCGTGTTTTAGCAATCGATATTCCCGGACACGGAGTATCGGAAATAATTTCAGAAACTCATTCCATGGAACTTTTAGCCGATTTTATCGAAAGCTGGCTGAAAAAAATCGGGATATCCCGTTGCGTAATCGCAGGCCACTCCATGGGAGGGTATGTCGCTCTTGCTTTTGCAAAAAAATATCCGGACTATGTAGCCGGAATCGTATTGATACACGCTTCTCCCGATCCTGATACTCCTGAACGCAAAGAAAACCGAATACGGGAGATAGAAGTAATCAAAGCAGGGAGGAAAGAGATGTTATCCCGATTAAACCCTGGAAAATCATTCGCTGAAGACAATAAAAAAAGATTTGCCGGTGTCATCGCAGAAATGAGTGAACAGATCATGCTGACAGAAGATGAAGGAATCATAGCTTTACTGAACGGGATAATGGAACGGGAAGACATGAATCCTGTATTGCAAAAATTAAATGCTCCCGAACTTTTTATTTTCGGAAAAAAAGATAACTTTATACCCGTAAAGGTAGCGGAATCCATCATCGGGAAAAACCCGCAAGCAGAAGTAGCATGGCTGGAAAACGCAGGGCATATGGGATTTATCGAGGAGGAAGAACAATGTATCACTATACTCCGTTCTTTTACAATCAAAGCATTCCATAAAGAGATAACTGAGTAAAAATTATTTTTTGAAAAAAACGATTATAAAAATGGTCAACCGACAGGAGGTGAACCCATAGAAAGGGCAGAAAAATAAAACAGGATACGTCCCGTTACAATTATTTATTCTATCCTACTCACCTAAAAAACAAAATTTCAAACAATTCCCTTACATATGTAAAAACAGGCCCGCCAGCTATCTTTATAGCCGGAGGGTATTTTATTTCAGTACAAGCAAGAAAAACAGTCAATAAAATATGGAAATAATTATTATTTTAATTCTTATCATTTGTAACGGAATCCTTGCGATGACAGAAATCGCATTGGTTTCCGCCAGGAAAACACGTCTCGAAACAGATGCTAAACGCGGAAGCAAAAGTGCCCGTACGGCCCTCCGGCTGGCAAACGAACCGGATACTTTCCTTTCTACCATACAGATAGGAATCACTTTAATCGGGATCTTAACCGGTCTTTATTCCGGCGATTCATTAGCCGGTTATTTAGCGGAACCGATCAGCAAAATTGAAATTTTTGCCAATCATGCCCAAACGATTTCTCAAACACTTATCGTAATTATCGTCACATACCTGACTTTAATCATGGGTGAATTGGTGCCCAAACGTATCGGTATGGCATTTGCCGAAGGAGCGGCAAAAATCGTCGCAAAACCGATGTTCATCCTATCTAAAATCGCATTGCCTTTCGTATGGTTTCTGTCAAAAAGCACCGCCTTTACTTTAAGAGTATTGGGACTAAACTCTCATACCGAAAATAATAACGTTACGGAAGAGGAGATAAAAGCGATTATCCAGGAAGGCACGGAAGGAGGTGAAATACAAGAAGTAGAGCAAGACATAGTTGAACGGGTTTTCAATTTGGGAGACCGCAATATCAGCTCTATTATGACGCACCGGAGCGATGTCGTATGGCTCGACGTCAATGACTCGAACGAAGAAATCAAAAAGACCGTACAAGAAAATTTATTCTCCGTATATCCCGTCGCAGATGAAGAACTGGACGAGATATTAGGAATTGTTTATCTGACCGATTTATTCGGACATATCGATGCCCCCGGTTTCGATCTCCGAAAAGTTATTCGCCAACCCCGCTTTTTCCCGGAAAACCTAAGCGTATATAACACGTTAGAACAATTCAAACAAGAACATATAAAATATGGCATCGTAACTAACGAATTCGGAGCCGTACAAGGTATTATCACAACTCAGAATATTTTGAAAGCTTTATTAGGCAATATTCCCGGCATGGGCGAAGAACAAGAAATCATTCAACGCGAAGACGGAACATGGCTCGTGGACGGACAATGTCCTTTCTATGACTTTTTAGCCTATTTCGACTTGGAAGATTTATACAACGACCACGTATACAACACGTTAAGCGTACTAATTTTCGAAATACTAAAACGCATTCCGAAAACAGGGGAAAAATTATGCTGGCAGAATTTTGAATTCGAAATCGTAGATATGGACGGTGCTCGAATCGATAAAGTATTGGTTAAAAAGCAAGAAGAAACAAATACTGAAAACAATAAACTGTAAAGAAAACAGCATTAAAAACAACTATTTTCAATATTTTATCAGAAAAAAACAGATAAAAAATCACGATTTGTTAAAAAAAATTGTATTTTTGAAGAATGTGGCTTCTTAAGACAAGCACCACACAAACCTTGACGAAATATAATTTAAAACCTTAAAATAGTTAATTTATTATGGCGCAAAAACTTTTAATACGGGATTTAACCCTCAGAGACGGGCAACAATCTTCATTTGCTACCAGAATGAAACAAGAACAGATAGACCGTGTACTCCCCTACTATAAAGATGCTAAATTTTACGCAATGGAAGTATGGGGTGGAGCTGTTCCTGATTCCGTAATGAGGTATTTAGGTGAAAATCCATGGGATCGTTTAGAAAAAATAAAAGCAGTTGTAGGGGATGTATCCAAACTGACAGCACTTTCACGCGGAAGAAACCTTTTCGGTTACAGCCCGTACAACGATGAAATCATAGAAGGTTTCTGCCGTAACTCAATCGAATCGGGATTGGGTATCATGCGTATTTTCGATGCATTAAACGACGTAGATAACGTAAAATCCACTATCAAATATGTAAAAAAATACGGAGGAATCGCTGACTGTGCCGTATGTTATACCATTGATCCGCACTTCTCTACCAAAGAGAGGATACTCTCTATGTTAAAAGGGAAAAAACTGCCTAAGGCTGTATTCACCGACTCTTATTTTCTGAATAAAGCCAAACAAATGGCAGATTTAGGAGCCGATATGATTACTATCAAAGATATGAGCGGGTTGATTCCACCAAAACGCGTAGCCGGCCTCATCCGCCTATTCAAACAAAACCTGAACATTCCTATCGATTTCCATACTCACTGTACGCCGGGTTATGGACTGGCTTCCGTTGTTGCTGCCATCGCAAGCGGAGTCGATATCGTAGATACCAATATCTGGAACTTTGCAGGAGGCCCTGCTGCTCCGGCTATCGAACTGATTTACATTTTCTGCCAAAAAATGAATATCGAACTGGATATCAACATGGAGGCAGTAGGCAAAATCAATAAAGAATTATATGATATCCGTAAAGAGTTGGAAGCTTTCGATGCAGTAAAACAGTTCCCGAATCCGTTCAACCCATTGACGGACAAACTGCCCGAACATATCGAAAAAGAGTTCGACCGTGCTATTGCCGCCGCTAAGAACGACAACGAAGAAGAATTGGTAAAAGCATGCCATGCAATAGAACATTATTTCAATTTCCCTGCTCCCAACGAACTGGTACAAAAAGCGGAAATACCGGGCGGGATGTATACCAATATGGTAGCCCAATTAAAACAATTGAAATCCGAACACATCCTCGAAAACGCAATGGTATTGATTCCCCGGGTACGCTTAGACGCAGGGCTTCCTCCTTTGGTAACGCCAACCAGTCAAATCGTAGGGGCACAAGCCGTAAACTGCGCTTTGGATATTAAAAACGGAAAACCGATGTACTCCAATGTATCCAACCAATTCGTCAGCTTAGTAAAAGGCGAATACGGAAAAACCCCTATCCCTGTCGATCCGGAATTCCGCTTGAAAATTGCAGGTACACGGGAAGAAACACCCTACGACACCTCAAAATATAAAATGCAGCCGAATCCGGTATTGGAAGATTGCGGCGGTGTACATTTAGCAGAAAACGAAAAAGAGGTATTGCTGCTTGAATTATTCCCGTTGGTTGCTAAAGATTATCTGACAAAAACCAAGAAAGCTCGTTACGAAGCTGAAAAAGCAAAAGATGCTCCGGAACCTGTTCAAGAAGTTACTCCGGATCCGGCAGAACAAACTCCAGTAGCACCGAATGCTCCCCGCACCGTAGAAGGACATGCAGTCAATGCCCCGATGCCGGGACGTATTCTGACATTGCTTGTAAAACCGGGCGATACCGTAAACCGAGGACAAGATGTATTGATACTCGAAGCGATGAAGATGGAAAACAGTATCAGTTCCGGACATGCAGGAACCGTTAAACAGATTTTCGTCAAAGAAGGCGATAGTGTTGCTGCCGACGAGGTATTGATAGACATTGTTTAATCATTACATAAAACAAAAAAGGCTGCCTTTCAGGCAGCCTTTTTTATATAAAATTTACTTTACTACAAGCTCTGCTACGATCGCATCCACTACCCGAATCAAATCATACGGGGCAATCTTAATCTGAATACCCCGTACACCGGCACTGATATAAATATAATCGAAATTTTCCGCTGTCCGGTGAATATAAACAGGATAATTTTTTTTCATTCCTATAGGCGAACAACCACCCCTAATATAACCGGTAACAGGTAATAACTCCTTCATCAATAGCATATCCGCTTTTTTATTTCCCGAAACTTTTGCAGCCCGTTTCAAATCGACCTCCCTATTTCCCGGTATAACACAAACCAATATTCCTGTTTTATCACCCCGAAGCACCAATGTTTTAAAAACCTGTTCGATATTCTCCCCTAATTGTTCCGCAATATGGACCGCAGACAAATCATTTTCATCTACCGCATACGGAATCAATTCATAAGCAATTTTCGCCAGATCGAGCAAACGCGCAGCATTGGTTTTATTAATTTTATTTTTCACTACTCCCCCTTTTTAATGGAAACAAAGATATGGATTTTTATCATATCGTTCTCTTTTCACAATATCGTTCTCTTTTCACAATATTTGTATTGGTTTTTTACACCTCAAACCGTATATTTGCATTTCACATATCAAAAATATAACGACCTGACAATTATGATTTTTGTAGAGCTTGCAATCGTCCTATTAGCGATATTAATCGGAGCGCGTATCGGTGGCATCGGATTAGGGTTAATGGGCGGCATCGGATTATTTGTGCTGACTTTCATATTTGGGCTGGAGCCGACAACTCCTCCTATCGACGTAATGTTAATGATTATTGCAGTAATCAGTGCAGCATCCGTCATGCAATCCGCAGGAGGCTTAGACTATCTGGTCAAGCTGGCTACCCGGATATTGAGAAAAAATCCCAGCCGCATCACTTTTTTGGGTCCGGCCGTAACTTATCTTTTCACATTCGTCGCAGGGACAGGCCATGTTGCATATGCCGTTCTTCCAGTTATTGCTGAAGTAGCCCGAGAAACCGGAGTGCGTCCGGAAAGGCCTCTTTCCATATCGGTTATAGCCTCGCAACAAGCTATAACGGCAAGCCCGGTATCGGCAGCCACCGCTGTAATGATTATTATGCTCGCCCCTATGGGAATTACCCTGCTACATATTTTGGCAATAAGCGTTCCTTCTACATTAATCGGAGTAATAGCAGGAGCTCTTTTCGCTAATAAAATGGGAAAGGAACTCTCTCAGGACAAAGAATATCTGAAAAGAGTAGAAGAAGGCCTGTTCAAAGAAGAACCGAAAACAAAAATCTCTACCAAAAGCGGAGCATATGCAAAACGGTCTGTATTTTCTTTTATTACAGCCGTCATTTTAATAGTCGTATTAGGCAGTATTCCTTCATTGCTCCCTTCATGGACATCACCTGACGGAACCGTCAAATCGTTAGGCATGCCTCAGATGATTCAAATAGTTATGCTTTCCATTGCAGCGGTTATCATGATTATCTGTAAAGTAAAAGCAGAAACAATACAGCGCAGCACCGTATTCAGTGCCGGCATGCAAGCCGTAATTGCCATTTTCGGTATTGCATGGATGGGCGATACCTTCATTCAGGCGCATATGGAAGAACTTAAAACCGCTTTAATGGATTACGTCAACGATTATCCGTGGACTTTCGCACTAGCCTTATTTATCATGAGTATTCTTTTATACAGCCAAGCAGCCACATTGCGTGCGCTCTTGCCGTTAGGCATCGGGTTAGGAATTCCTGCCCCGTTCCTATTAGCTATGTTCCCCTCGGTAAACGGTTATTTCTTTATCCCGAACTACCCTACCGTCGTAGCTGCCATAAATTTTGACCGCACAGGAACGACCCGTATCGGTAAATACATTTTAAACCATAGTTTTATGATTCCGGGTTTAGTATCCACTGCCGTAGCTATCGCAATGGGATTCTTTCTCGTAAGTATTTTTATATAACCTATTCAAATAAATAAAAAGGGGCTGCCAAAACATATGGTACCCCTTTTTCATTTTATCCTCAATTATAGCACTCTTCTCACAAAAAGTTTCAAGCCCTTTTATAATATTCGATAATTTTTTTCCAGTTATTAAAAAATCTTTCTCTCGATTAAAAACCCAAAACTACGAGATTTGACTAAAATCAACTGTTTTCTGCATTTTTGTCATCTTCAACAATTGCAGCAAAAGGACATTTTCCGATTTTTCGAGAAACCGATCATTTTCCAGAATCTCCTCAGCAACAGCCCTGACCAACTGAAGAATATCATTATCTTTCCCGATACTTGCTATTTTCAGGTCAAACATATTACCACTTTGTTGCGTCCCTTCCAAATCGCCGTATCCCCTCAATTTCAAGTCCATCTCCGCAAGTTCGAACCCGTCGTTCGTAGCGACCATCGCCGCTAGCCGTTTACGTCCCACGGAAGAAAGTTTCGCCCCCGACATAAGAATACAATAAGATTGTTCCGCTCCACGACCGACTCGTCCACGCAACTGATGCAATTGAGAGAGCCCGAAACGTTCCGCACTCTCCACAACCATAACGGAAGCATTGGGAACATTAACTCCTACCTCTATCACAGAAGTAGCCACCATAATATGCGCCTGTCCGTTCTTAAAAAGTTGCATACCGTAATCTTTATCCGCCGGTTTCATTTTTCCATGCACGATAACGGTAACATACTGCGGCGGAGGGAAAGCCCGTACAATACTCTCATAACCGTCCTCCACATTCTTATAGTCCATCTTCTCCGATTCCTTAATTAAAGGATATACAACATATATCTGTCTTCCACGAGCTATCTGATCACGCATGAAACCGAACACCTGTTCTCTACGGTTATCGTAAAAATGCAGCGTTTTTATCGGTTTACGTCCAGGAGGCAATTCGTCTATAACGGAAATATCCAAATCGCCGTACAACGTCATGGCAAGCGTCCGAGGAATAGGAGTCGCCGACATCACCAATACATGAGGCGGATTATCGCTTTTCGTCCACAACCGGGAACGCTGCTCTACTCCGAACCGATGTTGTTCATCGATAATCACAAATCCCAAATTAGAAAACATCACCTTGTCCTCAAGCAAAGCATGAGTCCCTATTAAAATATGTATTGTACCGGAAACGAGCCCCTCGTCAATACGTTCCCGCTCTTTTTTCTTAGTGGAACCCGTCAACAATTCTACCCGGATCCCTATTTTTTCTACCAATTCTTTTACCGACTCATAATGCTGGGTAGCCAATATTTCCGTCGGAGCCATCATACATGCCTGATACCCATTATCCACAGCTATCAACATACACATCAACCCGACAATCGTTTTACCGCTTCCCACATCCCCCTGTAAAAGGCGATTCATCTGTTGCCCGCTTACCGTATCCGCACGTACCTCTCGAATTACCCGTTTTTGCGCCTCAGTCAAAGGGAAAGGGAGGCACTCTTCATAAAAACGGTTGAAATAGTCGCCCACTTTGGTAAATAAAAAGCCTTTATTCTTGTTGATACGGATATTCTTCTGACGCAAAAGAGAAAGTTGAAGCGCCAACAACTCCTCGAACTTCAAACGATATTGCGCTTTGGCCAGCAAGTCGTTCGACTGCGGAAAATGAATATTGTATAATGCTTCTTTCAACGGTATAAGATTATATCTTCCGAGAATATAATCCGGTAATGTTTCCGTAACATAAGGAGCGACAATCTCCCATAAATTGCGAATTGCCGTCGTCATCGTTTTTGTTCCGGCATTCGCTTTATTCAGTTTCTCGGTAGAACTATATATACCGTACATACACAATTTACGCAAGGCTGACTCAGCCATCGGAATATCTATCTCCGGATGTACGATGGAAAGTACGCCATTATAAAATGCCGGTTTCCCGAAAATGATATATTCACGCCCCTCCTCCACTTTTTTCCGTATCCATTCAATTCCCTGAAACCACACCAATTCGGCACGGCCAGTAGCATCCGCCACCTGAGCGACAAAACGGCGTTTCGCTCCCTGCCCTATCAATTGCACACGTTCCACACGCGCCTTTATCTGAACGTAGGCAAGACCACTATCATCTATTTCACGAATAGCATATACTTTTGTCCGGTCGATATAACGGTACGGGAAATGATATAATAAATCCTTATAGGTATATATTCCCAGCTCCTTATTCAACAGATAAGCACGCCGTTCACCTATACCTGCAAGGAATTTTATATCGCTATTGAATACATTTCCCATAAAACAAAAAGCAAAATAAAAGCATTTTATTGCGACAGGAACAGATAGGTTATTGTCCCGTTCTGGCGGGCAGGCGCTGCTCCATTGACATCGAAACGGGAATTACGGGCAGCATCTAAAGCCATTTCCACAATACAATTATCTTTTGAAGCAGTAGCTTTATTCAAAGAAACAGAAACCACATCTCCATTCTGATTTACAGTAATATTCACGACGACACGCCCTCCTTCCTGGCATCTGTATGCCGGCACAAGCAGATAAGTAGCCCGCCTGTTCGCCAAATCATACTCTACTGTAACATTGCCTTGTACCTTAACATCTTCTTTCTGCTCCGTTTCCTCATTATTACCTCGGGGACGTTCATTCACAGCCGGTCCCTGCCCTATCGCTTCCACCTCACTCAAACCTCTCCGATAAGCTTCTCTCGAAGCATTGAGCTGTTCCTGTACTCGTTGTGCATCTTCATAAATTTTGCTAGCATCCGTTCCCCGGTCATCTTTCAACCCCGCATCCAACTGGGCATTTGCATTCGCCGACACATTCCGGATATCGCTCATATCCATTGTTTCAAAAGGATCTTCCGGTTCAGGCTCCGGCTCTTCCGGTTTCGGATCCGCTTCTACCGGATCAGGAGGAACCTCGATAAAAACTCCCTCTATAAATTCAGGAGTTATAATATCGATACGCACGGATGCAAACGTAAACACGGCAATAATATATACTAATACCGTAATGGAAACCCCCACTTTATGGCGATCCACCCACTGCCCGAAATCCTCTTTCCGTTTAATGAAAGGAAGGCGTTTATACAACAGAAATTTATCTTTCTTTTCCGAAGCCGCCATTTTATCTCTGTCTCTCGGTACAAAACGGTTATTCAAACTTTGCCCGGACGAATGATAATGTTCATTAACAGATTCCTCCCTGCCCTCTCCCAATATATCCGCCATTCTTTTGATCTCTTTTCCTTTCGCCTCTTTCCGCACTTGTCCCTCCTTCTCCTGTTCCCTTCCTTTAGCTGTTCCTTCCACATCACAGAAAAAGTCTTTACGCTCATCATCGTCGTTATCACCTGTCACCTTATTGAATATCACATCCTGCATATCGTAAACCGAATAAAGAAAAGATTTAATTCACACACTCTCTCAAAAACAACATCCCGGAACGAAGATACAAAATATTTAAACACTCTCAGGATATTATATCACAATTTGCAAAAGAATATTCCCGATAAAACAGAATCTGTCATTCCGTTTACCGGGAATTATTCAATCCGAATTTCTAAATAATTATCAGACTCTATTTGTCCTCTTTCTTTTTGTCATGTTTGACATCGTTATACTCCATTTCCAGGCTTTTGTTATAGATATTCATCGCATTACGGCTCATGCCCATACTCGAGAAACCTCCGTCATGATACAAATTCTGCATCGTAACTTTCCTTGTCAGATCGGAAAACAGTGTAACAATATAATCGGCACAATCATCCGCCGAAGCATTTCCCAGCGGTGACATCCGCTCTGCAAAATCGAGTAACCCATCGAATCCGAATACCCCGCTACCTGCTGTAGTAGGCGTAGGAGACTGAGATACCGTATTGATACGAATACGTTTTTCGCGTCCGTAAATATAACCGAAGCTACGCGCAATAGATTCCAATAACGATTTGGCATCTGCCATATCATTGTATCCATATAAAGTTCTTTGCGCAGCAATATACGAAAGCGCCACAATAGACCCCCATTCATTAATAGCATCTTTTTTCCGGGCGACTTGTATCATTTTATGAAATGAAATAGCCGAAATATCCAATGTTTTTTGGAAAAATCCGTAATCCAAATCATCGTATGTACGCCCTTTTCTCACATTGGGAGATGACCCTATCGAATGGAGTACAAAATCTATTTTGCCTCCGAAATATTTCATCGTTTCATCGAACAATACTTCCAAATCTTCGACTGAAGTAGCATCCGCAGGAATCAGTTTCGCATTGCATTTTTCAGCCAGTTCTTTAATCGTTCCCATACGAATGGAAACAGCCATATTCGTCAATACGATTTCCGCCCCTTCTTCTACTGCCCGTTCTGCAACTTTCCATGCAAT
>DVIX01000053.1 GCA_018710935.1 Candidatus Avirikenella pullistercoris
CCGACCAAATCTATTTCGAAGTACGAGAAAGCGATAAATTCGATGCTTTAACCCGTATTATCGACGTAGAACCGGATTTTTATGCCATCATTTTCTGCCGTACCAAAGTGTCGGTAGATGAGTTAGTCAACAAACTACTCGACCGGGGGTATCTGGCCGACGGGCTTCACGGAGATGTTTCCCAAGCACAACGGGAAAAAATATTACGCAAATTCAAACGCAAACAGACCAATATTCTCGTAGCCACCGATGTAGCTGCCAGGGGAATAGATGTAAATAACCTGACTCATGTCATCAATTATTCCCTACCGCAGGATTCCGAATCATACGTACACCGGATAGGACGTACAGGTCGTGCCGGAAATCAGGGTACCGCCATCACATTTATTTCCCCCTCCGAATATCGCCAATTCATTTATATGAAGAAAGAGGTGAAAGCAGAAATTCATAAACGGGAAATTCCTTCCGTAAACGATATTATTGCTTTCAAGAAAAAACATATTATCAATGAATTGCAGGAGACTATCGAATCCCAAATGTTCGATGATTATACCGAAATGGCTGACGAAATATTACAGCAATGCGACCCACAAACCGCATTGGCTGCTTTATTGAAAATGTCTTTCAAAAACGACCTCGACCAAAGCAATTACCCGGAAATACGCACCTTCTCCGTTGACCGGAAAGGGACAGCCCGCCTGTTCATTGCTGTCGGACGGCGCGACGGATATACCCCCCGCAGTATCGTACAATTAATTCAGAAACAGAGCGGCCTATCCAATGCCCGAATCAATGATGTCAAAATTCTCGATGAATTCTCATTCGTTACCATACCGTTTGAAGAAGCCGAACATGTTACCCGCAGTTTAAACAAATTAAGCGAGAACGGACGCCCTATGGCTGAAATAGCAAAAGACGACAAAGGGAAACGGAAAGACGACACAAAATCGGTTAAAAACAAACGGAACCGGAAAGAAGACAAAGAGCCTAAAAAACGTAACCGGCCGGGAAGTGCGGAACGACGCAGAAAAAAAGCAATGAATACAAAACAAAAGAAATAACAATTTTCTGCAAATTAAAGTTTCTATATTAGCAAGAAGTAGCCTATACTCTACTTTGCGATTTCATGTTGCCTTGTCAGAAATACTGAACTTGAAAATTTCATTTTTTATTCAAGAATAGCATTCAATATTCCTGACAAGGATAATTTTATTTCAAAAATAATATACGAAATTGCCAATCTAAACTATAAAAACAGACTTTAAAATTATCGTTTCCGTAAAAATGTCATGCCACAAATGACAAAATGACACAAAAAAAGCTAAAAAGAAGCAGAAAAATGCCAATTATGCAGGGTTTAGGATTTGGCATAAAAAATGTTCTTTCTGTTTCGTTGACTTTAAAAATATGTCTAATTTTAAAATACATTCAATCATGAAGATCAAACCATTAGCAGACAGAGTGCTGATCGAGCCGAAACCGGCAGAAGAAAAGACTGCAAGCGGAATTATTATTCCTGACACAGCTAAAGAAAAACCTCTCGAAGGCAAAGTAATCGCTGTAGGTCCGGGTACTAAAGACGTTACAATGGAAGTAAAAGTCGGAGATAAAGTATTGTATGGAAAATATGCAGGAACTGAAATAACTGTAGATTCCAAAGAATATCTTATCATGCGCCAAAGCGATATTCTGGCAATTATCTAAATTATACAAATACACCTGAAAACGGATTAGGAACGTTATTATCAGGGAACGAAACAATTTTCCTATAAATTTCAAACGAATAAAAAAATGGCAAAAGATATTAAATTCAATGTAGATGCCCGTGAAGAACTGAAAAAGGGCGTAGATATGCTTGCTGACGCAGTAAAAGTGACATTAGGCCCGAAAGGCCGTACCGTCGTTATCGATAAAAAATTCGGCGGACCGCAAATCACAAAAGACGGGGTTACCGTAGCAAAAGAGGTTGAACTGGAAGACTCTTTCGCAAACGTAGGGGCACAAATGGTAAAAGAGGTAGCATCGAAAACTGCCGATAACGCAGGCGACGGTACCACTACCGCTACCCTTCTCGCTCAATCCATTATCGGGGTCGGTATTAAAAACGTTACAGCAGGCGCAAACCCGATGGATCTGAAACGCGGTATCGACAAAGCTGTTGCCGAAGTAGTAAAATCGCTGAAAAAACAGAGCCAGGCTGTCGGTAACGATATAAGCAAGATAGAACAAGTCGCTACCGTATCTGCCAATAACGATAGCTTCATCGGTAAATTGATTGCCGAAGCGATGGGTAAAGTAAAGAAAGAAGGCGTTATCACCGTTGAAGAAGCAAAAGGTACCGAGACTCATGTAGAAGTAGTAGAAGGTATGCAATTCGACAGAGGTTACCTCTCTCCATATTTCATTACCGATCCTGAAAAAATGGAAGCGGTATTCGAAAAACCGTATATCCTGATTACCGACAAGAAGATTTCTACGATGAAAGAACTTCTGCCTATTTTGGAACCGGTAGCGCAAGCAGGCCGTTCAATGGTGATCATCTCTGAAGATATCGAAGGCGAAGCATTGACTACTCTTGTTGTCAACAAATTGCGCGGTACATTGAAAATTGCAGCGGTAAAAGCACCGGGATTCGGCGACAGAAGAAAAGAGATGTTGCAGGATATAGCTATTCTGACAGGCGGTACCGTTATCAGCGAAGAAACCGGCCTTTCTTTGGCTCAAGCTACTATCGAAATGTTAGGTTCTTCCGACAAGGTAGTTATCAATAAAGAAAACACGACTATCGTCGACGGTGCCGGTTCTAAAGCCGACATTGCCGCTCGTGTAAAACAAATCCGTGAACTGATTGAGAATACCACTTCCGATTACGACCGTGAAAAATTGCAGGAACGCCTTGCTAAATTGGCCGGTGGTGTAGCCGTTTTGTATGTAGGTGCTGCTACTGAAGTGGAAATGAAAGAAAAGAAAGACCGCGTTGAAGATGCTTTGGCTGCAACACGTGCTGCTGTAGAAGAAGGTATCATTCCGGGTGGTGGTGTAGCTTATATCCGTGCTACCAGCGCATTGGAAAAATTGAAAGGCGACAACGAAGACGAAACAACCGGTATTCAAATCATTAAACGCGCCATCGAAGAACCGTTGCGTCAAATCGTCAAGAATGCAGGAGGGGAAGGTTCCGTTGTAGTACAAAAAGTACGCGAAGGCAAAGGCGACTTCGGTTATAACGCTCGTACAGACAAATACGAAAACTTAATGAAAGCAGGTATTATCGATCCGACCAAAGTAACTCGTGTAGCATTGGAAAACGCTGCTTCCGTAGCATCCATGTTCCTCACTACCGAATGTGTTTTGGTTGAAAAGAAAGAAGAAAATCCTGCTCCTGCCATGAATCCGGGCATGGGCGGTATGGGCGGCATGATGTAATAAGCCAATATTGAATCACCCAAAAATAAAGAGGGAACATTTACATGTTCCCTCTTTATTTTTATACGAACAACAGGAATATTATCCCCTTTTCTTGCCGTTTTATATCTCTTTCGTTTTACTCATTAACCATACTTTTTCTTTCGTGGAAAGATAAGGCGAAAGATGATCATACACTAAAGCATGATAACGGTTAAGCCAACGGCGATGGTTCAATGGCAAAACCGACAAATCGATGCACTTGGTATCTATCGGGAAAAGCGTCAGTGTTTCAAAACCGTAAAAACGCCCGAAAGAGGTAACTTTTTCTTCCCGGCAAAGCAACATATTTTCCGTACGGATTCCGTACCGGCGGGGACGATACAATCCGGGTTCATCGGAAAGCACCATACCCGGTTTCAAGGTTTCCGGATTCTCATTCAAACGGACAGACTGAGGTCCTTCATGGACATTCAGGTAATGTCCGATACCGTGTCCCGTTCCATGCAAATAAGTCAGCCCCTTCATATAAAGGTGACGGCGCGCCAATATATCCAACTGCGAACCGCGCGTATTTTCAGGAAAAACAGCCGTTGCCAGGTCAATATTTCCCATCAAAACAAGCGTAAAATCAGTCTTTTCCTGCTCTCCGGGTGTTCCTAAATAAATCGTACGGGTTATATCCGTCGTTCCGCACAAATATTGTCCTCCGGAATCAATCAATAAAAAACCGTCTTCTTTAATTTTACGGGAAGACTCTTTAGACGGAGTATAATGAACAATCGCACCATTCGATTTATATCCCACTATCGGGTGAAAACTCTCGCCCCTATATAACGGGCTTTGGGCACGGAACGCACTCAATTTATCCGCAGCTTCGGCTTCGGTGACTCCCTTTCCGCCATATACCATCTCTTCAAGCCAAATATAAAAACGCACCAATGCAACCCCATCTTCGATTACAGCACGGCGGAAACCGGCTATCTCCACATCGTTTTTAATCGCTTTCATCTCCGCCACAATACCCGCAGCCAATGGTTCTTTCTCCAATACAGCCCCGAAACGCTGTAAAATAAGGTAATGGGCATAAGACATTTTCTGCGGGTTATATACTACTTCATAACCGGACAGAAGATGAAGGTATTTTTCGAAATCTACATAAGGGACCAATTCAACCCCTTTTTGTTTCAAAGCATAAATATCATCCGCCTTAAATTTAGTTTCGTCAACAAAAAGCCTGACCGTTCCCGGTGTAACCACCGCATAAGCCGTGACGACCGGATTATAATTCACATCGTTACCCCGTATATTAAGCAACCATGCCACTTCATCCAATGCGGAGAGGATATAGACCCTCTTCTTTTTCAATTTCAATATTTTCCGCACATGCGCTACCTTCTCCTGCACATCTTCTCCGGCATATTCCCGTCCCAACAGGAATGCAGGTGCATCCGGCATGGGAGGACGCTCTTTCCATATTTCTGAAAAGAAATCATCCACAGGAACAATCTCCAATTCCGGCATCTTATCACGCAATAACGCTATCTGCGTTACAGAAAACAATAAACCGTTTATCCCTACTTTTCCTTTTCCCAACTCTACCGACAACCACGAAGGAATATCCGGTGTCGTATCCACCCCCTCCTTCATCAGTGTTATTCCTGTTCCTTCCAACTCCATATCCGCTTGTAAAAAATAACGGGAATCGGTCCAGAGGCAAGCCTTATCTTTCGTAACAACGACACTTCCGGCTGAACCTTTAAAACCGCTTATATATTCTCTGCATTTCCAATAATCCGAAATATACTCGCTGAAATGGGAATCATTCGAAGGAATTATCACGGCATCCAATTTACGGCGTTTCATCACCGACCGTAAATTTTTCAATCTTGTTTGGATAATCTCATTCATAACCGTTCTTTTAAAGATACATATAATAACAAATATAATAAAAAGAACGGAAAACCATGCATTCTCACCTTCGTAGTATAAACCTCAGGCATTCAAACGCTCTTTCAGCAAAGAAACCGCTTCATTTACAGAAGAAGCACGGGACAGGCATTCAATAAAAAGGCTCCCTACGATAGCACCGTTCGATGCGGAAAATGCAGCCGACAACGTCTCCCGTCCGGATATTCCGAAACCTATCAATCGTTTGTTTTTCAAACACATTTTATCAATACGCTTGAAATAGGCAAGTTGCTCCGCAGTAAATTTTCCTCTCGTTCCGGTAGTCGAGGCAGAAGAAACCATATAGATAAATCCTCCGCAATTATCGTCTATCAACCGTATTCTCCCTTCAGGCGTTTCAGGCGTTATCAACATGATAACCGGAATATCGTACTTTTCACAATACTTTTTATATCCTTTCATATATTCATTGAAAGGCAAATCCGGTATAATCAATGCATCTATCCCGATCTGTACGCAACGTTCAAAAAGCCTCTCCGTCCCATATTGCATCATCGGATTCAAATATCCCATCAACACCAGAGGAAGCGAGCATTGCGGGCGTATTCCTTCCAAACAATCCAAAAGAAACCCCAACGACATACCATTATCCAACGCTCGGGAACTGCTCTCCTGTATCACTTTCCCGTCTGCCATCGGATCGGAAAAAGGCACTCCTATTTCTATCATATCGACGCCTCCTTCCTGCAATGCGAGAATAATATCCCGCACACTATCCAAAGCAGGATAACCCGCTGTAAAATAAACCGACAACAATCCTCTATCCTTTTTATTCAATAACTCTGTAATCCGATTCACACTCTTCATATTTTGCATCTTTTAATGTTTCAATTTTTCCATAAAACGAATCAACAAACCGGTATCCTTTACTCCCGGAACTTTTTCAAAACGGCTGTTTAAATCGACTCCTGCAAACTTTTCGTTTTCTTTGACTTCCTCTATTCTTTCCACATCCTCCACTCCAATCCCTCCGCTCAATAAAAAAGGAAGTTCTCCTCGATAAGCCCGTAATAGCGACCAACTGAACTTTTGCCCTGTTCCGCCGTATTTCTTACTTTTAGTATCGAATAAAAACCAATCGCAACTCTTTTCATAAACAGGCAACATACGAAAATCACCGGCGGTTTCCACTCCTAACGCTTTTATCACCTTAAATCCCCGCATACGCATTTCCCTACATAAATCAGGCGTTTCATTGCCGTGAAGCTGCAATACAGAAATACCGTACCGACAAGCCGTATGTTCCATTTTATCCGCCTCCTCATTCACAAAAACGGCAACACGTAAAATATCCTCGTCCAACGTCTTCACTTCTTTCTCCGGCAAATAACCTGCATAACGGGGCGATGCCGGATAAAACACAAATCCCAGCATATCCGGCTTCAATGCCGCCACCTGCAACATATTCCGGCTGTCTGCCATTCCGCAAACTTTTACTAACATCGCCCTACCAATTTTTTCAGTGCCTCACCCGGCAATTTCTCCCGCATAAAACAGTCGCCTATCAAAAAACCGTGATAACCGACTTTCTTTAAATCTGTCATTATTTCTGCAGAATAAAGCCCGCTTTCCGATATCTTGACTCGGTTTACCGGTATCTTCTCCGCCAAACCGAAAGATACCGACGTATCGGTAATAAAAGTCGCCAGATTTCTGTTATTCACACCGACGATATCGGCCCCGCAAGAAAGGTATTCCAACTCCTCCTCTCCATGTATCTCCAAAAGCACCTCCAACCCGAGGTCATGTGCAATAACGGTAAACTCCTGAACCTTTTTAAAAGGCAATGCCGCAGCAATCAATAAAACCGCATCGGCACCGGCACCTTTCGCTTCAAACAACTGATAAGCATCAACAATAAAATCTTTCCGTAAAAGAGGTAAAGAAACCGTTTCCCTTGCCCTTGTCAAATCGGCCAACGTTCCTCCGAAATACGAAAAATCGGTCAATACGGAACATGCCGAAGCCCCTGCTTCCGCATAAGCCGCTACGATCTCACTCACATCGGCATACTCATTAATAAAACCTTTGGAAGGCGATTTCCTTTTAAATTCTGCAATAATACCGGATCTCCCGTTTATCAAAGACTTACTCATCGACAAAGGAACACGGGAAAAAAACGGCATCCGTTCTACCTGCCTTACCGGGAACATCCGTTTACGTTCCTCTACTTCTGCAAGTTTAGTATTCAATATTTTATCGAGTATCGTCATACATTTAAGAATTCAATCGTACAAATTTTGAAAACGTTTCGTATGCTTTTCCACTATCCACGGAATCACGGGCACGGGCAACCGCCTCTTCCAAAGCTAAAGAAGGTTCAAGTGTCGTAATGGCATATGCTGCATTGGCTATCACGGTATCGGTTTGTGCCTGCGATGCTTTTCCCGACAACACGTTATCAAATATCTTCGCAGCTTCCTGCGGGGTATTGCCACCCCACAAATCCTCTTTCCGACCAAAAGAAAACCCAATATCAGCAGGAGTAACTACTTTTTCTCCTTCTGCAGTAATTACTTTAAAAGGAGCAGTCAGCGAAACCTCGTCATAACCGTCCAACGAATGAACTATCGTAAACCGAATTCCGCTTTGCTGATAAATATAATTATAAAGGCGCGCCAACTTCAAATTATAAACCCCCAATAATTGGCAACGGGGCATTACCGGATTTACCAAAGGCCCCAACATATTGAAAAATGTCCGTACCCGCAACGATTTCCGCACATTCGCTACGCTTTTTAACGCCGGGCTGAAAAAGGGAGCATGCAAGTAAGCCACATTACTCTCCTCCAAAGACCGCTTCAACTTATCGTTATCGGCCGTAAATTTCACTCCGTGCAGCTCTAATACATTAGATGCTCCACTCACGGAACTCGCCCCGTAATTGCCGTGTTTTATCACTTTGTATCCGGCTCCCCCGACGACAAAACAAGCTGCAGTAGAGATATTAAAGGTGTTTTTACCGTCACCGCCCGTCCCGACGATATCTACAGCATTATAATCGCTCAAATCTACCTGAACACGCCTTTCCAATATGGCATCGCGAAACCCGGAAAGCTCATCGGTAGTAATACTTCGCATCAGAAATACGGTCATAAACGCCGATAGTTCACAATCGTTATAAGCTCCCTCCGATATACGAATCAATACGTCCTTCGCTTCGTTACGACTCAGGTTTTTATGTTCGAACATTTTATTGAGAATCTCTTTCATTTCCGTCAACTTATTCAGTATTATCAATTATGATTTAAAAAATTGGAAAATATTTTAATTCCTTGCGGCGTAAGGATAGACTCCGGATGGAACTGCACCCCTTTAACATCATATTCTCTATGAGTAAGCGCCATAATCCGTCCTTCCCTATCCCTTGCCGTCACCTGCAACGCAGCAGGGAAAGCCTCGTCGCTAACCACCCAGGAATGATACCTTCCTACCGTAAAGGCATCCCCGAGCCCTTCAAAAAGGTAATCGGGTACAATCGGCATCACCGGGGTAGCAATTCCATGATACACCTGCTTCAGATTCTCCAACCGCGCCCCGAAACACTCCCCGATAGCCTGTTCTCCCAGACAAATTCCCAAAATGCTCTTTTGGAAAGCATAGCGTTTTATCAACTCATTCATTATACCCGCCTCAGAAGGAATACCCGGCCCCGGCGATAAAATAATCTTATCATATCTTTCAACATCTTCCAATCCTATCCGGTCATTACGAAAAACATCCACTTCCTTTTCACCCAATTCATAAAGCGCATGAACGATATTATAAGTAAAGGAATCGTAATTATCAAAAACCAATATTTTCATTTTCTTAACTGTTTATTATTTCATTCGCATAGTCGATCGCTTTCATCAAAGCCCCTAACTTATTCTCCACCTCCGCCAGTTCACTTTCCGGAACCGACGCAGCGACAATTCCCGCACCTGCCTGAAAATAAAGTTTATTATTCATACTTAGAAAAGTACGTATAGTTATCGCCTGATTCAAATCGCCATTAAACCCGATATATCCGATAGAACCGCCATATATGCCACGGCTCTCGCCCTCTATTTCATCTATTAACTGCATTGCCCGTACCTTCGGCGCACCGCTCAATGTTCCCGCAGGAAACGTATCGGCAAAGAGACGCAACACATCGGTTTGCGGCGAAACGGAAGCACTTACGCGCGATACCATATGGATAACATGCGAATAATATTGTATCTGGCGTAAAAATTCGATTTTCACATTTCCCGCTCCCCGGCTTAAATCGTTTCTGGCCAAATCGACCAACATGATATGTTCGGCATTCTCTTTCGGATCGTCCAATAATTTTTCGGCCAACTCCCTGTCCCGGTTATCGTCTCCGGTTCGCCTGAACGTTCCGGCAATCGGATCTATATAGGCTTTTCCTTTTGCAACCCTTAAATGCGTCTCGGGAGAAGAACCGAAAATACGGAATCCTCCGAAATCGAAATAAAACAGATACGGAGAAGGATTCACACACCGTAAAGCCCTATATACATTAAAATCATCTCCCCGGAATGAACGGCTGAAACGGCGGGAAAGAACAATCTGAAAAACATCTCCCCGCCCGACATGTTTTACACCTTTACGTACCCTTTCTTTATACTGCTCATCCGTTATGGAAGAAGAGATATCGTCGCTCGCTTCGAAACCGTATTGAGCGATATTATTGTTATGAATCACCCCCAATAATTCTTCCATCCGGGACTCCTCGTCTTGAAAAAGATTCTCCACAACAGTCATCTGATTTTTAAAGTGATCTACAACAATAATAAAGCGGTAGAAAATATAAAGCATATCCGGAATCCCCTTAAACTCTTCCGAACGGGAACAGATATTTACCTGCTCGAAATAACGTACAGCATCATACGAAGTATATCCGAAAAGTCCGTTTATTCCCGTAGGATTATCGCCTTTCGTCCGAAACGAAGCAAGGTAACCGTTCAATATCTTCACTGCATCGCAACTTTTCAAGTCGAACCGTTTTTCTTTTCCTCCCGGATAAACGCAGGTAACTTTTCCATCCTCCACGAGGAAACGTCCGGCAGGCTCTACCCCAATAAAAGAGAAACTATTTTGGGATGCATGGAAATCGGAACTCTCCAAAAGGACCGATTGCGGATATAAATCCCTTATTTTTAAATAAATACCTACCGGAGTTTGCAAGTCGGCAGGAATCGTTCTATAAACAGTTCTAATCCGGCACATAGTTTTATAATTAAAAAGCATTATTCATATCATTATCTTTCATACGGAGATAAGTATCCATATCCTTATCTCCCCGTCCGGAAAGGTTTATCACCACTATATCGTCTTTTTCAAACCGTTTCCGGGTAAGTACCGCCAAAGCATGCGACGATTCAAGTGCCGGAATGATACCTTCTATCCGGGTAAGTCCATAAGCTGCCCGAAGCGCTTCGTCATCGGTAACCGCCAAAACTTCCATCCGTTTTTCATCTGCAAGATAAGCATGTAAAGGGCCTATTCCGGGATAGTCGAGCCCCGCAGAAATAGAATAAGGCTCTACAATCTGTCCATCCTCGGTCTGCATCACAAAAGTACGGCTGCCGTGTATAATCCCCTCACGCCCCAAACATATCGTAGCTGCCGTCATGCCGGAATCAACCCCTTTCCCGGCTGCTTCAGCCGCCACCAATTTCACTTGCGGAGAGTCCAGAAAATGATAAAAAGCCCCGGCAGCATTACTGCCTCCTCCGACACAAGCTATCACATAGTCGGGTTCTTCCCTTCCCTCTTTTTCTTTCAACTGTTCCCGTATCTCCTTACTGATTACCGACTGAAAATAAGCTACCATACAAGGATACGGATGAGGTCCCACGACAGAACCTATAATATAGTAAGTGTCCCGAGGATTACAACACCAATCGCGAATCGCTTCATTCGTAGCATCTTTCAATGTCTTATTCCCGCTTTCGGCAGCTCTTACCTCCGCCCCCAACATTCTCATTTTTTCCACATTCAGCCGTTGCCGTTCCATATCGGTAGCTCCCATATAAACCACACACTGCATCCCCATCAATGCACACACGGTAGCGGTAGCAACGCCATGCTGCCCGGCTCCCGTTTCCGCAATAATACGGCGTTTCCCCATTCGACGAGCCAATAATATCTGTCCTATCGTATTATTGATTTTATGCGCCCCCGTATGATTCAGGTCTTCTCTTTTCAGGTATATTTTAGCTCCATATTTATCGCTTAACCGTTTTGCCAAATAAAGAGGCGAAGGACGCCCTACATAATCTTTCAATAACCCTTCGTACTCTTCCCTGAACGAAGTATCCGACTGAATCGCCGCATAAGCTTTCTTCAACGCTTCTACATTGGACTGTAATATTTCCGGAATAAAAGCTCCGCCAAAACGTCCGTAATACCCTTCCTTGTTTACACTGTACTTTCCCATTTCGATTTTTTT
>DVIX01000054.1 GCA_018710935.1 Candidatus Avirikenella pullistercoris
ACATTTTGATTTTCAATAATTTTATGAAAAAGATCTTTCATATTTTGCTTGCATCTATTTTTCTGTTTTCTATTGGAGGATGTTCTAAAAACAACTCCGATGGCGGTAATTCTTCTACCGAAACGCCCCGTACGGTTATTGTTTATTTAGGAGGCGACAATAATCTCTCTTTTGAAACGGACGAAAAAATAGACGCGATACGGGAAGGCTGGGCTCCCGGTAAAGGAGAATTATTGATTTATCAGGATACCTATAACGGCACTCCTAAACTATTACGTATGAGAGGAGCCGATAAGACACACTCCCGCAATTACACGGAAGTCATAGAAACATACGAAGAAGAAAATTCCGCTTCACCGGAGGTATTGAACAGAGTAATCCGAAAAGTAATACAAGACTATCCGTCCGATAGTTACGGGCTTCTGATTTTTTCTCACGGCAGCGGATGGTTGCCCGATTTAACGCTCTCTTTTCCCGAAGGGACAAAAACAGCCCGCTCTATTATTATCGATAACAGCACCTCATCCCCGAACGGCGAAGCTATGAATATCGAAGATTTCGCCTCCGCCATTCCCGATAAAAGCATGGATTTCATCATCTTCGAAGCCTGCCTGATGAGCGGTGTGGAAGTCGCATACGAGCTGAAAGAAAAAACGGATTATATCTTAGCCTCTTCCGCAGAAATACTCTCTCCCGGATTTACCGATATTTACCCGTCCTCCATCATGCTGCTTTTCGATACGAACATTTCTCTGCAAGAAAATCTGCAGAATTTTGCAGAGAATTATTACAATACCGTAAATAATTTCAGCGATGTTTTCCGTTCTGCAACTTTATCGGTAATTCAAACGAGCGAGTTAGACGAATTAGCTGCTCTCACCAAAGAGGCCATAGCAAACGACCGTTCCGATATAACCGCTTACAGGGATGACCTTCAACGTTTCGATCGTCCGGGAGAATACAACGAAAATCCCATCATTTATCAATCCCGTTTTTTCGATTACGGAGATTATATGCAACATATCGCCAACACAGACCTGTATAATGCTATCGAAGCTCAGCTATCCAAAACAGTAGTATGGAAAGCTGCCACTCCGCAATTTATGATGCCTGCAAACAATAGCAGTTTTAACTATAACGGATTCAAAATTGAACGCCATTGCGGACTGACAACCTACATCGAACAACCGGAGCTCTCTTATCTGAACGAACAATACGAACAAACCGCATGGTATAAAGCCACAAGATTCTGACACAAAATCTTGCAAACTGTATCGATAATTATATTATCTTTATAGAATATTAATTCTGAACTTGTCCGTATGAAAAGTTTTATCCGATTCGCCCTGCTTTTTCTATGGAGCTCTATACTCCTTTTTTCCTGTAAAGAGCGAAACAAAACCATTATCCCTTCTTCCGATTTCGCGGCTTATGTAAATGCATATACAGGAGGCATCATCTCTGCCGGCTCTACGATCCGCATTGAGCTTACCCGGTCTTTACCGTCGGTGGAATTAAATAAGGAAATCGGAGAAAAACTTTTTTCATTCACGCCTTCCATTAAAGGCAAAAGCTATTGGCTCAATAACAACACCATAGAATTTGTTCCCGATTCTGGGCAACTCAAACAAGGAACCCTTTACAACGCTTCTTTCAAACTCCATAAAATAACGGATGTAACCGGAAATCTGAAAGAGTTTCCTTTCTCTTTCCGGGTAGCTGCATTGAGTTTCGCAATAAATACCGCCCCTATAAATATCACGGTAAACGACAATCGGAACGCTTCCATAACCGGGAATATATCATTCAGCGACGAAGTCCCTTCCGAAATGGTCAAAAAGATTCTTTCCTGCAAATCCGAGAGTCCGCAAGAACCGCAATTATCCGTCGAAACAACCGATAACCCCTTACTATTCCACTTCGTTATCGATAATATCCAGCGACAAGAGAAAGACTATGATTTACATATTATCGCTAACGGGAAACCATTAGGCATCGACAAGAAAACCGAAGAAACGATAACGATTCCCGCTCTAAAACCGTTTAAAGTTCTGTCCGCAGATATTTTGTCAGGAGAGCAGGCAGGAATAGAGGTCGTTTTTTCCGAACCGTTATCGGGCGAACAAGATTTACAGGGATTAATCGACATTCCCGAACTCAGTTACAATTCCTATGTATTCCAACAAGACAACAATAAAGTAAATCTTTTCCTCGAGGATATTTCCACACAGGAACTTACGGTAGAAATCGACAAAAATATCCGAAGCCATACGGGAGAAACATTGGCGTCATCCGCCTCCTTTTCACTAAGCAGGGAGCCTTTAAAGCCGGCAGTACGTATCCCGTTAACGGGCAATATATTGCCGGACTCAAAAAATCTGACATTACCTTTTCAGGCAGTAAGTTTGTCGGCAGTAGATTTGAAAATCATCCGTATTTTCGAACATAATATTCTTACTTTCCTTCAAGACAACGACCTTTCCGGCTCTTATGAATTGAGGCGTTCGGGACGATTGGTTTATAAAAAGACTATTTTCCTCGATAGCGATCCGACGAAAGACCTGAACACATGGCAGGACTTTTCAATCGACTTAGCGGGAATTTTCCGGCAAGAACCGGGTGCGATTTATCGGATACAACTCTCTTTCAAACAAGATTATTCGCTCTACCCCTGCGGAGGGAGCACGGTTTTACCGCACCATACGGCATCGGAAGGGCTGACCAAAGTAGCTTCGGGAGACCTGACCGAAGAGGAAGAAGAAATCTGGGACTATCCGGAAGCCTATTATTACGAAAACAATATCGATTGGGAATTATACGACTGGGAAGAACGGGACGACCCCTGCAAACCGAGTTATTACATGGGCAGCGACCGGGTGGCCGAATGCAATGTCATGGCATCCGATATCGGATTGATTGCCAAAATAGGCGCCGGAAACAAATTATGGGTAACGGCAAACGATATTCTCACTACTGCACCGATAAAAGACGCTGCAATCGAAGTATATAATTTCCAACTGCAAACGATAGGTTCGGGAAAAACCGACGAAAACGGATTCTGTACCATCGGAACCAAAGGGAAACCGTTTGTCATTACGGCGCAATCCGGAACACAGAAAAGCTACCTGAAAGTAACCGACGGCACAGAGAAATCGCTTAGCCGATTCGACATAGGAGGGAAAGAACTGAAAAAGGGATTGAAAGGATATATTTACGGGGAACGGGGCGTATGGCGTCCGGGCGATACCCTGCACGTAGCTTTTATTTTAGAGGACAAAGAGAAAAAAATTCCGGACAATCATCCGGTCACAATGGAAATTTACAATCCGAGAGGGCAATTTTACGATAAACAGACGCTGACTTCCGGCATAAACGGATTCTATGTATTTCATATTCCTACTCAAACAACCGATCCTACCGGTTCATGGAATACTTATATTAAGGTAGGAGGAGCTGCTTTTCATAAGTCTTTACGGGTAGAAACCGTTAAACCCAACCGGTTGAAAATAGATTTTACATTGCCGGGGAAAAGGCTCGACGCTTCACAAAATACTATTCCTGCCACACTCTCTTCCGCATGGCTTACGGGAGCCAATGCCGGGAATCTCAAAGCAAAAGTGGAGATGACATTATCGAAATCGAACACCCGATTCAAAGGATATGAGAAATATTGTTTCAACAATCCGGCTACCGATTTCCATACCGGACAGAGCCAACTGTTCGACGGGACTTTAGATGCGAAAGGGGAAGCGGATATTTCTTTAAAAATGCCGCAGGCAAAAGATGCTCCGGGGATGTTGCAGGCGAATATTATTTGCCAGGTATTCGAACCGGGAGGCGATGCGAGCATCTTTACCCAAGCTATTCCTTTTTCTCCCTTCGACAGCTATGTCGGGATAAACTTGAACGAACAGCAAGGAGATTATATAGAAACCGATACTGACCACTCTTTCGATATTGTCACCTTAAATGCCGACGGGAACCCGGTCAGCCGGTCTATCGACTACAAAGTATATAAATTAAACTGGAGCTGGTGGTGGGAAAGCCAGAACGAATCGCTCGACTCATACGTTAACGGTACTTCTGCCGAGCCTATCCTATCGGGAACCGTCAATACGGTAAAAGGGAGAGGGGCTATCCCCTTCCGAATCGAATACCCGGAATGGGGGCGTTATTTAGTATATGTAAAGGACACTCAAAGCGGCCACGCATCCGGAGGAATCGTCTATGCGGACTGGCCCAGCTGGAGAGGACGTGCAGACCGTTCGGACCCGAGCGGACTGACCATGTTGACATTCTCTACCGACAAAAAATCTTATGACATAGGAGAAGAAGCAACCGTTATTATCCCGGCAGCAGCCAAAGGGCGTGCTCTGATAGCTTTTGAAAACGGTTCATCGGTTATCCGGCGCGACTGGGCAGAAATTTCGGAAGGCAAAGATACGCCTTACAAATTCAAGATAACGGAAAATATGGCCCCCAATTTCTATATCCATATCAGCCTGCTCCAACCGCACGAACAAACAGTTAACGACTTGCCTATCCGCATGTACGGGGTAGTTCCCGTTTCCGTAAACAATAAAAATTCGGTATTGGCTCCGCAAATCACAATGCCCGATGTATTGCGGCCGGAAAAAGAGTTCGAAATCCGGGTCAAGGAAAAAACAGGTAAACCGATGACCTATACTCTGGCAATCGTGGACGACGGTTTATTGGACCTGACCAATTTCAAGACCCCCGACCCATGGGCGGAATTTTATGCCCGTGAGGCGTTAGGCATACGGACATGGGATATTTACGATTACGTTATCGGCGCATTCAGCGGGCGTTTCAATCCATTGTTCAGCGTAGGGGGCGACGAATCGCTCAAACCTTCCAACCAACGAAGCAACCGTTTCAAACCGGTCGTAAAATTCCTCGGTCCGTTCACCTTACAAAAAGGAGAGAACCGCCACACCCTCAAACTACCTATGTACGTAGGTTCGGTAAGGGTTATGGTCGTCGCCGGACAAAACGGGGCATACGGAAAAACGGAAAAGACTGTTCCCGTACGCACTCCGCTAATGGTTTTATCCACCCTTCCGAGAATAATCAGCACCGGAGAACAAATTTCCATGCCGGTCAATGTTTTCGCCATGGAAGAGAATGTGAAAAACGCTGCCATAAAAATCGAAACATCCGGACTGCTCAAAGTGTCGGACGGGAACAGCCGAAACGTGGCATTTTCCCAGCCGGGCGACCAACTCATTTTCTTTAGTTTAGAATCGGGAGCACAAACCGGCACCGAAACGGTTACAGTGACCGCAACAGGAAACGGACAAACGGCCACAGAAACCATAAACATAGAGATACGCAATCCGAACCCGTCGATTATTACGACAAAAGACACACTATTGCAACCAGGAGCGGAACAACGTTTCGATTACCGGTTAAACGACCGGTCGGGCGAAGAATGGGTAAAATTAGAAGTATCGCGTATTCCGTCGGTAGATATCAGCCGCAGGCTCGACTTCTTATACGATTACCAGCATTATTGTACGGAACAACTGACCTCCAAAGCCATGCCGCTATTATTTATCTCTCAGTTCAAAGAATTGAACAAAGAGGAAGAGGCAAAAACGAAACAAAACATCGTAACCGCCATTCAAAATATTTATGGGCGGCAACTTCCCGACGGAGGGTTTGTCTATTGGCCGGGACAGAGCAGCGCCAATGAATGGATTACCTCTTATGCCGGCAATTTCTTAATCGAAGCGCAACAAAAAGGTTATGAGGTAAACCAGGCCGTTTTAAGAAAATGGAAAGATTTTCAACGGCAAGCGGCACAGAATTGGTCCGGCAACGATACCGGTTACTATTTACAATCCGACTTGCAACAAGCCTACCGCCTCTATACATTGGCATTGGCAGGCTCGCCCGAACAGGGAGCCATGAACAGAATGAAAGAGATGCAAAATATCTCAGTGCAGGCAAAATGGAGGTTAGCGGCGGCTTATGCGGTTAACGGCAAACAACAGGCAGCGAACGAAATCGTATGGAACATCCGCTCTTCTATCGAACCCTATTCGCAGAACAACGCCACATTCGGTTCATACGACCGGGACGACGCTATGATTTTAGAAACAATGGTATTGCTCGGCAACTTACAAGAAGCGTTGAAGCAGGCACAAGTCGTTTCTGAAAACCTGAAAGGCGAATCGTATTTCAGCACTCAATCTACTGCATTCGGGTTAATCGCTATGGGACGCCTTGCCGAAAAAGCTGGGCAGGGAAACCTCGAATTCGATTGGTCTTCTGACGAAAAGGAAACAAAAGAGATTCGTTCTTCTAAAGCGATATATCAAACCGATATTCCGATCTCTTCATCAACGGGAGAGGTATCGGTAAAAAACCGGAGCAAAGGCGACCTTTACATCTCTTTAACGACCAAAAGCCGCCCGGTTATCGACCGTCAACCGGAAATCGCAAACAACCTGAAGATAGATGTAGATTATCTCGATATGGAGGGGCGTCCGATACAAGTCGATGCACTCCCGCAGGGAACCGATTTTACCGCTATCGTAAAAGTTTCCAATATCAGCGGGACGACCGATTATGATAATCTTGCACTCACTCATATCGTTCCTTCCGGGTGGGAAATATTCAATGAACGGCTTTTCGATACAGGAATTGCGGAAGAGAGCGATGAAAGTTACACCTACCGCGATATACGGGACGACCGTATATTGACCTATTTCGATTTGCCGAGAGGACGGTCCAAGACATTCCGCATCCGGTTACAGACAGCTTATCCCGGCACATTCGTTCTTCCCGCCATACAATGCGAGGCGATGTACCATACTCAAGCACAGGCACGCACCACCGCAGGAAAAATAAAAGTAACCAAATAACCGTCAATAGGGGCTGTCTGAAAAACAGGATAGCCCCTTATTATTCCCTACAAATCATAAAACGGCTCCGAACAGAACGTTTCTCCGGACACAAACAGAAATAATCCGTTCCGATGATACGACAAAAAACAGGTAACGATATAAAAAAATGGATTCGCAAAAGAAAGTTTTTGCTTTTCCTGCTGTTTTCGTTGCTATCGGCTTATTATTTCTGCCTTCCCCGGAACATGTTTCCGGACACGCCTTATGCAACGGTAGTGGCCGACCGGAACGGAGAACTGTTAGGCGCCCGTATCGCTGACGACGGACAATGGCGTTTCCCGCCTTCCGAAACGGTTTCTGAAAAATTCAAACAATGCCTGTTGCAATTTGAAGACCGTTACTTCTATTTTCATTGGGGTGTCAATCCGTTATCCGTCGGGCGTGCCCTTATCCAGAACATCCGTAATAAAGAGGTAGTCAGCGGAGGCAGTACTATCACTATGCAGACCATTCGCCTGATGCGCAAAAAACCGCGTACCGTAAAAGAAAAAATCATAGAAGCGGTATTGGCTACCCGCCTCGAATTCCGCTATTCGAAAGAAAAGATATTGGCATTATACGCTTCCCACGCCCCTTTCGGGGGAAATGTGGTAGGATTGGAGGCAGCGGCATGGCGTTATTTCGGACACTCCTCACAAAACCTCTCTTGGGCGGAGGCCGCTACCTTGGCCGTACTTCCCAATGCCCCTTCCATGATACACCTTTCCAAAAACAGGCAGGCATTGGAAACGAAACGAAACCGGTTACTAAAACGCCTGCTCGACCGCAACCTTATCGACCGGTCTGCTTATGAACTCGCATTAACGGAACCTCTTCCTTCAGAGCCGCTGCCACTGCCGCAAATCGCACCGCATTTAGTATCCCTCCTTTACCGAACGGATAAGGGGCACTATATCCAAACCACGCTCGAAAAGGGATTCCAGCAACAAATCGAAAGCCTTTTATCCCGTTGGAATGCCGAATTTATGCGCAGCGATATCCGAAACATCGCCGCTTTGGTTATCGACGTAATGAACAACGAAATAACGGCTTATTGCGGGAACGTCAATTTCAACGAAAAAAAATCGGGAAACCAGGTCGATATCATCCATGCCCCCAGAAGTACAGGCAGTATTCTGAAACCTCTCCTTTACTGCGCCATGTTACAGGAAGGCGAATTGCTGCCCAACACCTTATTGCCCGACATTCCACTCAATATCAACGGCTTCGCCCCGCAGAATTTCGATTTGCAGTTCAACGGGGCAGTACCTGCCTCGGAGGCATTGGCTCGTTCGCTGAACGTACCTGCCGTACAGATGCTCCGTAAATACAGTGTTCCCAAGTTTTATGACTTACTGAAAAAGGCAGGATTGACTACGCTTACCCGTCCTGCGTCCGACTACGGGCTTTCCCTCATTTTAGGAGGAGCAGAAGGGACGCTTTGGGAAATCGCCTCGGTATATTCTTCCATGGCCTATACCCTGCAAACCGGCGATTACCGGCCGGGCTATCCTTCAATAAAACGATCGGACGGAACGAAAAAAAACTTAAAGGGTTCTTCTCCTCTTTTCCGCCGGGGAGCTGTCTGGCAGACATTCGAAGCTATCAAAGAGGTAAACCGTCCGGAAGAAATCGACTGGCACATCATTCCCTCCATACGACCCGTTGCATGGAAAACCGGCACCAGTTACGGTTTCCGGGATGCATGGGCAGTCGGAGCTACATCCCGTTACGTCGTGGCGGTATGGGCAGGCAATGCCAACGGCGAGGGGAAACCCGGCCTTACGGGGGCAAGCACGGCCGGTCCTGTGATGTTCGATATTTTCAACCTTCTTCCTGCTTCGCAATGGTTCGATATTCCGTACGACGATTTAACGGAAGCAGAAATATGCCGTGAAAGCGGGCACCTGAAAGGGCGTTTCTGCGAGCATACCGACACCCTGTTGGTTTGCCCGGCAGCACTTCGTACCGATCCGTGCCCTTACCACATTCCGATAAACGTGACATCGGACGAGCGATACAGAGTATATGAAAATTGTGCCGTAGGCAACGATATAAAAAACAAAACATGGTTCGTTCTTCCTCCGGCTTGGGAATGGTATTATAAACAACACCATCCCGAATATAAGCCTCTTCCTCCGTTAAAAGCAGGATGCGGAAACGGCGGCGCGATCAATCCCATGCAATTCATTTACCCGCAAAATAACGCCATTATCTACATTCCGAAACAGCTGGACGGAAGCGAAGGAGCCATTGTGTTCAATCTTGCGCACAGCAATAACGACGCCACCGTTTTTTGGCATTTAGACGAAGAATATATTACCTCTACCCGTTATTTCCACCAGTTATCACTAACACCCGTTCCCGGAGAACATTACGTTACCGCCGTCGATGACCGGGGAAACACCCTTTCCATACGGATAACCTGCAAATAAAACAGATGTATATTTCTTATAACAAACCTATTGCTCCTTTAAAAATCTGTTTTATAACTGTATTAACTTCATCCGATAAAAATCCAGAACTATTTTTTTGTAATACCGAAATCAGATATTGCAAAAAAAAGATTCTTTAACTAAATTTGCTACCGATTGATTATCTGCAAATTAATTAATTAATTAATTAATTAA
>DVIX01000055.1 GCA_018710935.1 Candidatus Avirikenella pullistercoris
TCACTTTGGGCTTCGCTCTTCATCATTTCGATAAGGATATTTTTCGCTTCATCCCTCGACATATTTCCGATCTGTTCCAATCGGGCAATCTGTTCTTTCTGCAACCGATCGTACTCTTCTTTTTTCTTTTCAAGAGCCCCCATCTGAGTTTCGTAACGGTTCTTCGTTTCCGACAACTCTGCCTGACTTTTTTCCAGCTCTTCGTTTTTCTGGTTCAAAGACGCTTCGCGTTGTTTGATTCTGTTTTCTGCTTGTGCGATGCGGCTGTTTTTCTCATTTACGGCTTTTTCATGTTCAGCCTTCAACTGCAAAAATCTCTCTTTTGCCTGTAAAATTTTTTCTTTTTTTATCATTTCGCCTTCGCTTTCAGCCTCTTTTAAAGCCGCCTCTTTCCTCTTCTGCAAAGCTTTCAGTGTAAGCAGGTAGGCCGCGCCTGAAGCGATGGCTGCTGTAACAATAGCAATGACAATTATCGTGATTGTCGTTTCCATGATTTATTTTTCGTTTTTTTAGTTATATATGTTTAAGGTTTATATTTATCCATAAAAAATCCCACATGAAAATCCCCTAAATTGTTGACGAAAACTTCAAAAAAATAATGATTTGAGTTTCCGGAAAAATTTGAACGTCCAATGTCCTCAATACTGAGAAACCGCAAAGCGGTTAAGGCCTGTTCTACAATTCCCGAGAAGATTCTCGAATTGTGTAAAATGTTAAGTTTCGCAAGCTAATAAGGAAATTCATGCGGGATGAATCGTATCTCCTTTTATATAAAGAACGTCTTTATTTTTATCAATTCAATCTTTCAGACAGTCTTCCAACGTACTGTCTATCTCTTTCAATTGGTTTATAACATTCGAGGAACTTTTTTCTTCCTCTTTTTGTATATTCGCCATAGATGTTTCCAAGGCAATCAACGCATAACAATCAATCGGCTCAAATCCCTTGCGCATGATGTATTTAGAATATTTCTCACTTACCGCCTTAGCCGCCTTTCTCACCCGCTCCTCATCCTTCCGCTCGATAGTCATTGCATAAGTCCTATCCCCGATCTTCACATTTATACTAAACGTATCCTTCATTATGCAATATTTTGCAAACACCTATTTATTTCATTAGAGCAATACAACTATCAATCTCCCGCAAGATTTTACTCACTCTCCGCCGTGCTGCTTTACTTCCTCCGCTAATCTCCGTAATTCCTTTCGCCGCTTCCAGCACCTTGATTCTCTGTTCTAAAAAAGTAATCTTTTCCTCTTGCTCTATTTTTTCTTTTATAAATCTCTCCCTCTCACGTTCCAACTGTACGACTTCATCTTTATAACGTTTATTCTGCTCGATTAAGTGTGCAACCTTACGTTTTATGGATTCGAGTATCGTATCAGCCTTTTCCATCGTTTTCTTTTACAAAGTTAAGATTTATACCTGAAATTTAAAATTTTTTTCTATCTTTTTTATACATTAAACAACCCGTCCGTATATATCGTAAATATCTGCTGCATATATTTCAGCATTATAAAAATTTCCGATATCCAATTTCCTGTCGCTGCGAATCAGTACTTCCTGATCGACTTCCGGAGAATCGTACTCCGTCCGCCCGACATAATAGTCCCCTTCCCGCCTGTCGATAATCACTTTCTGGCATTTGCCTATATATTTGTCATTGTTGTTTTTAGACACTTCAGCCTGAAGTTTCATCAGAACATCTACACGGCGCTCTTTTTCTTTGGAAGGCACGTCGTCCGTCAGCTTCGTAGCCGAATAGGTCCCTTCCTCTTCTGAATAGGCGAATACACCCAACCGGTCGAATTTATTGTGAGCGACAAACTCTTTCAATTCTTCGAAATCGGCCTCGCTTTCACCGGGATATCCGGCGATAAGAGTAGTCCGTATGGCAATGGAAGGAATCTCTTTTTTCAATTTATCGATCAAAGCCTGGGTCTCTTTCTTATTCAATCCCCTGCGCATGGACGACAACATATTATCGCTGCAATGCTGAAAAGGAATATCTATATATTTGCATATCTTAGGCTCTTCGCGTATCGCCTCGATCACATCCTGAGGGAATTGTGCAGGATAAGCATAATGGAGCCGTATCCATTCTATTCCCTTTATTTTACAAAGCGCCCTTAACAACTCTCCCAGTTTGCGTTTACCATACAAATCTAAACCGTAGTAAGTAGTATCTTGGGCAATAACCAATAACTCTTTTACTCCTTTAGCGGCAAGCCGTTCCGCCTCCTTTAGAATCCGTTCCATCGGAACCGACTTATGTTTTCCCCGAATAAGAGGAATAGCGCAATACCCGCATCCCCAATTACACCCTTCCGAAATTTTCAGATAAGCATAATGGGAAGGAGTAGTGAGTTGCCTTTCTCCTATTAACTCCGCTTTATAGTTTCCACCTGCCGCAGCAATAATATCTTGCATATCGTTTACTCCGAAATAGGAATCGACCTCCGGAATCTCCTGTTCCAGATCTTTCTTATACCGTTCGGACAAACACCCCATAACGAAAAGATGTTCGATATAACCGGCTTGTTTCGCCTTTACGAATTTCAATATCGTATCGATCGATTCCTCTTTGGCATCTCCGATAAATCCGCAAGTATTGATTATCGCTATTTTCGCATTGATATCATCGGAATTATGAACTATTTCGAATCCGCTGTTTTTCAGTTGCGACATCAGGTATTCGGAATCAACCAAATTTTTCGAACACCCCAACGTAACGATATTTATAATTTTTTTCCTGGCCATCTGTTATTTCTTTCCCTCTTCTTTCCCTTTAAACAACGCATTTACGAACTCCCTGCGATTAAATACCTGTAAATGGTCAATCCCTTCGCCTACGCCGATATAACGTACAGGAATCTTAAATTGGTCGGATATACCGATCACGACACCGCCTTTAGCCGTTCCGTCCAATTTGGTAACGGCAAGTGAAGTTACTTTGGTTGCCTGAGTAAATTGTTTTGCCTGTTCAAAAGCATTTTGTCCCGTAGAGCCGTCGAGTACCAACATCACTTCATGCGGAGCATCGGGAATCACTTTCGACATGACATTCCTTATTTTGGTTAGTTCGTTCATCAGATTTATTTTATTATGCAAACGTCCGGCCGTATCTATAATTACGACATCCGCTCCGCCTGCCACAGCCGATTTCAATGTATCGAACGCAACCGATGCGGGGTCCGAGCCCATTTCTTGTTTTACGATTTTCGCTCCTGCACGTTCTGCCCAAATCGTAAGTTGTTCGATAGCGGCAGCACGGAATGTATCGGCCGCTCCCAAATACACTTTTTTCCCCATTCGCGTCAACTGTGCGGCTATTTTCCCGATAGTAGTGGTTTTTCCTACGCCATTTACTCCTACAATCATAATTACAAACGGATTTCCGTCCTTTTTCTCATAATCGAATCCGTCCGGATTATCCTCCCTTTCTTCCAACAAAGCCGTAATCTCTTCTCGTAAAATATCATTCAACTCCGACGCATTAATATATTTGTCTCTGGCAACCCGCGCTTCTATCCGTTTAATTATCTTTACAGTCGTATCGACTCCGACATCGGAAGTTATCAATATCTCCTCCAGTTCATCCAGCAACTCGTCATCCACTTTCGATTTTCCTACAACTGCTCTCGTTATTTTGGAAAAAACCGATTCTTTGGTTTTTTCCAAACCTTTTTCCAAATCTTCCTGTGCTTCTTTCTTGTTTTTAAAAAAATCAAATAATCCCATATTCTTATATCTATATTAAAACTGAAACCGTATGACCCGATATACGTTTCCATTCTTGCAAAAATACAAAAAGCGTCTTGATTTTCAAGACGCTTTTTGTAATAAGAAGATAAAACAACTGATTTTTATGCCTCTTACTACCAAAATTATTTTTTACTGAAAAATTCTTTTACCTGTTCGTTAGGAACGATTTCAGTTTTGAACACATATGCACCTGTTTTTTCAGATTTTACCATTTTAATGCATTTGGTTCTGTTTTTACCGGTACCGGTTTTCAAAGTTGCAACTACTTTCTTTGCCATGATTCAAATTATTTAATCTCTCTGTGGATTGTTACTCTTTTAAGTATAGGATTATACTTTTTACGCTCCATTCTGTCCGGAGTGTTCTTTTTGTTTTTAGTGGTAATATATCTTGACATGCCCGGCATTCCACTTTCTTTTTGCTCGGTGCATTCCAAGATTACCTGCACTCTGTTACCTTTCTTTGCCATGTTAAATTTTCTTTTTAATAAATTTTACCCAATGCTTTAGCTTCTTTCAATGCAGCAGCAAGACCTTTTTTGTTGATAGTACGCATACCTCTGGTAGATACTTTCAAGGTAATCCATCTGCTCTTTCCGTCCTTTTCTTCCAAAAAGAATCTTTTAGTCTTCAGATTCGGGCTGAAAATTCTTTTGGTCTTTTTGTTCGAGTGGGAAACATTATTTCCTACAAGAGCTTTTTTACCTGTAATTTGACAAACTTTCATGTTTAATTTTTATAAGATTAATATGCAAACGGAGCACTTACCGTTATTATTTTTCCGGTTGCAAAAGTAACGAAATTATTTGATTTATCAAACTCCCTTAAAAAAATAGAAAAGCATATACGACTTTTTATCCGTTATGCCGGTATTTCAGGATTATCGGTTATAATTAAGGAAATAATAATCCGCAAATTACTTTTTCTTTTCAGAGGAAAGAATATGCATCCTCAGCATATTGGTTGCAAAAGAGGTTGCCCTCGCTATATTTTGTTCGCGAAGATGTCCGAAAATCCGCTTTTCGGCAAACGTACCTTCCGGAGTAGCTATTGCCATCCAGACCGTTCCTACAGGCTTCTCATCGGTTCCTCCTGTGGGACCGGCTATTCCGGTAGTAGCAATGGAGTAGTCCGATGAGGTTATTCTCCGTATGCCTTCCGCCATCTGGCAGGCTACTTGTTCCGATACCGCCCCATATTTTACAAGTGTTTCATGAGATACATGCAGGATATTCTCTTTCATCTCGTTGGAATAGGAAACGACACCCCCTAAAAAATAGTCCGAAGCTCCGGCCATTGCAGTAAAACGTTGGGCAATGGACCCTCCGGTACAAGATTCTGCAACAGACAACGTTTTTTTATGTCGCAATAACATTCCGGCGAGAGAGCTTTCTATCGTAGCATCGTCAAAACCCAAAAAATAATCCGGAATAATCGTTTGCAACTCATCGAAGCGGCGGTCTATCTCCGCAGCAACGGCGGTTCCGTCCATTTCATATGCGGAAAGGCGCAAACGTATGCCATTCGGATTCGGCAGATAAGCAAGCCGGATATAACGGGGAAGGGTATTCTCCCATGAGGCGATCGTTTCTGCAAGAATAGATTCCGGAAGACCGAACGTAATCGCTGTCTTATGTACGATCGTTTTCAGTGAAAAATACCGTTTTAACCGGGGCAGGACTTCCTCTTCAAAAAGCATTTTCATTTCAAAAGGCACACCCGGCATAGATACTAAGACATGTCCGCCGCGTTCGAACCACATTCCGGGAGCCGTGCCGTTGCTATTGGGTAATACGGTGCAACATGAAGGGACCGACGCTTGGGAACGGTTCAATTCATTAAACTCGATAGATCGTTCTTTCAACATCGTTTCCAAAAAACGATACGTTTTATCGTCCCGCACCAATTCACACGAAAACAGCTCAGCCAAACAGGTTTTCGTTATATCGTCCTTCGTCGGGCCAAGCCCTCCGGTGACAAGAACTATTTCGCATTCGTTCAGGGCTTTATCAAGCGTTTTTTTTATCTGCTCCTTATTATCCTGTATAGAGATTATCTCTGCCACCTTAATTCCGGCAGCATTTAATCTCCGGCCTAACCAGGCTGAATTGGTATCCGTAATCTGGCCGATTAAAATTTCATCGCCGATCGTTACTATTTTCGTTTGCATGCTTATTCGTTAGATTTCTTTTTCGTTGCAGCTTCCCTAATAAGACGCAGACATATATTTTTTACGAACATCGGACCTTCGTATATAAATCCCGTATAAACCTGTATTAATGAGGCACCCGCATTCAGCATCGCGACAGCATCGTCTTCAGTCATAATACCTCCGACTCCTATAATAGGGTATTGTCCTTCCGTTTTCTCATGTACATAACGCACAATTTCTACAGCTCGTTTCGTCAATGGTTTACCGCTCAATCCTCCATTTCCTATATTTTTAACGGTCTGGTTATCCGTTACAAGCCCTTCCCGGGAAGTAGTGGTATTGGTCGCAACGATCCCGTCGAGATTACATTCCTTCATAATACGGATAGCATCATCTATCTGTTCGGTATTAAGGTCAGGAGATATTTTTAACAATATCGGACGATATTGGCCTTGCCCTTTGCGAAAATCTACCACCCCGTCAATAATCGCTTTCAGCGATTCACCCTGTATTTTATTCAAATTAGCGACATTAGGGCAACTTACATTAATTACGAAATAGTCTACATAATCATACAACCTGCGGAAAAGACTCAAATAATCGGCCGGCGCGTTCTCATTCGGAGTAAGTGTATTTTTCCCTAAATTTCCTCCGATAATCGGACTGTATTTTTTATGAATATGTTTTTTCAGGTTTTCTACGGCTTTTTCCACCCCGTTATTATTGAATCCCATACGGTTGATAACGGCACTATCTTGTACCAACCTGAAAATACGGGGTTTAGGATTTCCCATCTGAGCTTTCGGTGTAATTGTTCCCACTTCTATAAATCCGAATCCGAAACAGGAAAGTTCATTGTATAACTGGGCATTTTTATCGAATCCGGCAGCCAGCCCGACAGGATTCGGAAATTTCATCCCGAAAACCTCGCGTTCCAAAACAGGATGCTTTACGGTAAAACACTTTCTTAAAAACCATTTACCGCCAGGAATTATTCCTGCTATTTTCAAAATTGTAACGACAAAATGATGCATCGCCTCCGGAGGCATACAAAACAATATCGGCCGAATTACACTTTTATACATGATTCAAACACATAAAATTTTAGGCAAATATACCCAATTTTTATAATATCGGTTTCTTTTTTCAGTGGCTTCTTTTAGAGTTACTACAAATCCTCAGACAAAATTTCGTTTCTATAATCGTAATCATTTCGCAAATTTTCGAACTGTTCGGGAGCATTTTTAAGAGTATCGCTGTCTTTTACAATATTATTATAGACCCGAGATATCAATGCCTTAAAACAATTCCATTCCAAAATACTTTTATGTTTTACAGGCGTTACCTCTTTTGGATACCAATCTTTTATCGGATCCAAACCGAAAAAATCCGCCAATGCCCGAATAACCATAGAGGATCCGTTTGCTTTCCCCTGCAGAGAATAGCCTGCTATATGGGGTGTAGCGATACAGGCCAACGACAATAATTCCCGGTTTATATCCGGTTCATGGCACCACACGTCGATTACCGCATCCGATATTTTCCGGGAAATAATAGCCTTACACAATGCATTTTCATCGACCGTTTCTCCTCTTGAAGAATTGATAAAAACAACTCCGTTTTTCATCTTAGCGAAAACATCCCCGTCTATAAGATTTTCTGTTTTATATATTCCTGTCCTATTCAAAGGCACGTGTACCGTAATAATATCGCTTGCACTTAACAGTCTGTCCAAGGAGACATACCCCTCTCCTCCTGTATCCGCTTTCGGCGGATCGTTGCACAATACATTGAATCCCATTCCCGACGCTGCTTCTTTTACAGCACTTCCCACATTCCCCACTCCGATAATTCCCAAAGTATGTTTTACCGGATCGGCATTCAAAAAAGCCAAAGCAGCCATTACATACTGAGCGACGCCTCCGGCATTACATCCCGCAGCAGTAACGACTTTGATACGATTTCGGCTACAATACTCCATATCGATATGATCGAATCCGATCGTTGCCGTCCCGATAAAACGGACTTTACTGCCTTGCAACAATGTCCGGTCACACCGGGTACGGGTTCTGATTATCATTGCATCCGCATCCTTTACATCGTCCGGAGAAATAATACGCCCTTCCTTATATACTACCGCAGCATAAGGTTCCAATAATCCTTTCAGGAAAGGAATTTTCTCATCGACTACAATTTTTATCATATCATTCCTCCTCACTCGTATTTTGCCACCCCTTACAAACATCAATCCATTCTTCCGCTCCGGATAAAGTATATAACTCTTTGCAATGCAATTCGATAGCCGAATTTCCACTACCGCATGCAGGAAATACGGTATCGAATCGTTTCAGAGAAATATCGAGGTATGTTTTCGTCCCCGCCGGATTGGCAAAAGGACATACTCCTCCGACAGGATGGCCGGTTAATGTTTCTACATCTTCCGAAGAAAGCATTTTCGCTTTAAAACCGAAATAAGTCCTGAATTTATTATTATCGATCTTGGCATCTCCGGCCGTCACAACCAATATTGCACATTTCTCGTTTTTCTTATCATAAAACGACAAAGTCTTCGCTATACGGGCAGGTTCTGTATTCAATGCACGGGCTGCCAATTCCACAGTAGTGCTGGATACCGGAAATTCCAGAATATCGTCCTGCCTGCCCAACGAAACAAAATAAGCCTTTACTTTTTCTATTGCCATACTTTTCCGATTTTAAATACAAATTTAAAGGTTTCTCTTTCAAAGAAAAAAGGCTGTCTGTAAGACAGCCCTTCTAAATCTCTATTTCAACCATTCCGGCATTTTATTCTTCCCGTAAAAATAGTAAAAAATCAATCCCAACCAACTTGTCAGCAATATAAGAAGGATAAACAGCAATTTTTTCACCGTATCCCCGTTCAGTTTACATATCTCTATCACTGCTTTGATAGTTAACAGCAAACCGATTAACCAAATGATAAATCCAATCATAATTCGAAAATAATTAGTTATCAATCAATGATATAACAAAAAAACAGAAAATTTTTCAATTAAGAAATATACAATAATAAAAAATGTCTTACAAATTTTTTATTCATTTAGTAAGACATTTTCTAAAATTTGTAGTCCATAGGGGAATCGAACCCCTGTTACAAGAATGAAAATCTTGCGTCCTAACCCCTAGACGAATGGACCGGTTGTTAAAGATGTTGCAAAGGTAGATAAAAAAATTTTTTCTGCAATAGCCGAAATAAAAAAAGCGAAAAAATCTTTCTTTTCTATTTCTGCCAATCACAATATACATATTGATAATTAAATATTTATATATAAGATAGCACCTTTTAATCAAAAAAGGTAATTTCCCGAAACCTGTATCTTTCTGTCACATACGTTCACGTAACCTCAATTTCCGGACAAATAAAACATTATATAAGATTAGACCGTTTATATAAAAATAAACTGATTGTGGATTTTCATGTTTTTTGCTGTATCTTTAAATTCATTATTCTACCGAATTATTAAAACGTTTAATCATGTCCAACAAAATATTAACTCTATTTTTATTCCTTGTCCCTACAATTATTTTCGCCCAATCTTCGTACACGAACGAAGAAAGAATCAAAGTTCTGTATAACGGACAGAAATACAATACATTCCTCTATTATCTCGACAGAGGATATTTGGAAGATATAGATGTCGATAAACTTACGGAAAAAGCGATTCAGGCCGTTTTGTCCGAACTTGACCCACATTCCTCCTACATATCGAAAGAGGAACTAAAAAGTATCGACGAATCGTTTCAAGGTAATTTCGAAGGAATAGGCATCGAATTCAATGTTCTGCAAGACACGGTTATCGTTGTCAATACCGTTTCCGGAGGTCCTTCGGAAAGAGTAGGACTTAAAGCCGGCGACAGAATTGTAAAGGTCGATACTGTCTCTGTCATAGGAATTACACAAACTCAGGTTCCGAAATACCTGCGGGGGCCAAAAGGAAGCAAAGTCGAATTAACCGTAATCCGCCATAGCGAAATACAACCGCTTATATTTACCGTTGAAAGAGACAAAATTCCGGTCACGAGTTTGGATGCCGGATATAAATTGAACGATTCTACCGGTTATATTAAAATCAACCGTTTTATGGCGACTACATCCGATGAATTCGACAAGGCCATGGATGAAATGCCGAATATAAAAAATTTAGTCCTAGACCTGCGGGGCAATGGCGGCGGATTATTGGACCAAGCAATCAAATTGGCAGATAATTTTTTGCCTCAGGGAGCATTAATCGTCTATACAGAAGGGCGTTCCATGCCTAAAACAGAAGCTTTCGCACAAAATAGCGGCCGATTCCAAAACGGAAATCTAGTAATATTACTCGACGAAGAATCCGCTTCCGCCAGTGAAATCGTTGCAGGAGCCATACAGGACTGGGACAGAGGAATAGTAATTGGCCGCACCTCTTTCGGGAAAGGTTTGGTACAACGCCAAATGACGCTTCCCGACAGTTCTGCAATAAGAATAACCGTTGCCCGGTACCACACTCCGAGCGGGCGAATCATCCAACGACCTTTCCGAATGGGAGATGCCAAGGAGTATTACATGAACTACATGAAACGTTATACAAACGGAGAACTGATAAATCCGGATTCGATACCTAACGATATCCCCGACTCTTTAAAATTCAAAACGGTGCGTTTGGGACGCACCGTATATGGAGGAGGGGGAATAACTCCCGACATTTTTGTTCCGATAGATACTTCGCAATACTCCAAATATTGGGGGAAATTGGTAGGTGCCGGTATCATAACCGATTACGTCGTGGATTATGTCGATAAACACAGGCATACTTTAGAAAAACGATATCCTTCATTCGATGTATTCGACAAAGAATATGCCGTAACCGACGATATGTTCGATGCCCTCGAATCATTAGGCGAGAAAAAAGAAATTGCACGGGAACCGGAAGAAATGACCCGTATAAAACCGATTGCCGGAAAACAATTAAAAGCGTTGATTGCCCAAAAACTATGGAGTACGAACGAATATTTTCGGGTAATCAACGCTGATAACGATATGATTAAAGCGGCATTAAAAAGCTTCAATAACTTATAAAAGGACTAAAATCCCCCGCCCAAAGCTTTATACAGATTTACGTAATTAGTAAGCTGTTCCTGAATAATCTGGGAATATTCGAGATTGGTAGAAAATACGTTACGCTCGGCATCCAACACATCCAAATAGTTGGACTGTCCGTTCTGATAAAGTGCCCGAGTCATCATTCGCGTTTTTTCAGCCGATTCCAATAATTTTGTATAAGCTGTTATCTCAGTTTTATAGGTAAAAATAGCAGCTAACATCTTTTCCACATCCCCTAAGGCAGTAATTACCGCCTGTTCATAGGCTAATAGGGCTTGTTTGTTTTCTTCTCGGGCAATATCAACAGCCCTTTTGTTACTTCCCCAATTCAAGAGAGGTTCGGTAATGATTGCAGAAGCTCCCCAGACCCAGGGTTTCCCTTCTGCCACACCATGAGCGACATTGGTCAATACGCCTCCGTTTCCGGTTATGGTAAAAGAGGGTAGACGATTGGCAATAGCAACCCCTATTTTAGCCGATGAAGCTTCCAGCTCATAATAGGCCTGCATAACGTCCGGACGCCGGTTCAATATATCGGAAGGTAATCCCACCGGAATCGTTTCGGGTACTTGTACGCTCAACAAAGAGGCTCCTGACCTTTCGATCGGACCAGGATTCTTTCCCAACAGAATATTCAATGAAAGTTCGGTTTGTGCTATAGCCCGTTCATACTGAGGGATAGCGGCAGCAGCAGTCTGTGTCAATGTTTTCGCCTGTTCCAAATCTACCCCCGATGAAGCACCGTATACAAACATCGAATCCATCATACGCAAAGCTTCCAGACGGGTAGCATATGTTATCTCTGAAATATGCAAACTCATATCATATTGTAATAAAGTAAAATAGGTAGTTGCAACTTCAGATACTAACGACAATAGTATCGATGCACACCCATATTCCGTACTCAGATATTCAGCTTGAGCCGCTTCCGCCTGTCTGCGCAGCTTTCCGAATATATCCAATTCCCATGAAACAGATGGTCTTGCAGAATACTGCTGCGTTACGGTTTGTGTACGTTGAGTCCAGTTCCATCCTCCTTCGGCTGTAATCGAAAAGGAAGGGTATAGCTGCGCTTTCGCATTCTGAGCAGTTAGACGTGCCTGCCGAATACGCGAATAGGCTACCTCCAAATTTTTATTGGAGTCCAGTGCCTGCTGAATCAACCGATTCAAAATAGGATCGTTAAACGAACGCCACCATTCCATTCCAATCACTTCATAAACCGAATCGGGCGGGAAAAGATCATAGTGATACGACACAGGCATCTCCAGCTCCGGCGATTTAAAATTAGGTCCTACCGCACATCCTTGCATGACTGCGAAAAGGAACAATATTCCCGCTATAAAATTATTTCTCCTGTTCATGGTTATTCATTTTTACTTCAACCGCTTGTACTCGCGCACGTTTCTTTTCAAATTTCCCTATTTTACCGATAAATACATAAAGCATCGGATATATAAACAAGCCTAACATCGTAGCTATCAACATTCCTCCCAACAAAGCCATTCCCATTACATTCCGGGCAGCAGCATTCGAACCGGTTGCAAAAATCAACGGAGAAACACCGAGAATAAATGCAAATGCCGTCATAATAATCGGGCGAACACGCAACTTTGCCGCAGACATAGCCGCATCGATCAGGCTTTTCCCCTGATTAAACTCATCAACGGCATATTCCACAATCAAAATAGCGTTTTTAGCTGCCAAACCGATTAACATAACCAACGATACCTGGAAAAAGATATCATTTATATAAGCAGGAGCGAACAAATGAGCTATGAAAATAAACAACAATGCTCCGAATACCGCAAACGGTATTCCCAACAGAATAGAGAAAGGCAAAGACCAACTTTCATATAAAGCCGCCAAAACCAGAAAAACGAATACGATCGCCGACAGATAAGTCATCCCGCTATGGGAAGCCGCATTTTTTTCTTGATAAGACATACCGCTCCACGTATACCCCATATCGTCAGGAAGCGTCTTTTCAGCCACTTCTTCCAAAGCATCCATCGCATCGGTAGAAGTATATCCGTTAGCCGGATTTCCCATAATATTTATCGAACGGTAAAGATTGAATTGAGAAAGGTACTCGACTCCTGTCGTATCGACAATCGTTACGAACGATGAGAGCGGAACGCTCGTCCCTTCCGAATTCTGCACGAAATAGTTATTTAAATCGGAAGGCTTCTGCCTGTATTGGGATTCAGCTTGGATGTAAGTCTGATACAACCGCCCGAAGCGGTTAAAATTATTGATATAAGCCCCTCCCAAAAAAGTAGTCAGCAAATCGTGTATTTCCGACATATTTATTCCCTGTTTAAAAGCGGCATCGGAATCGATAACTACTTTCCTTTGAGGAATACCGGTAGAAAATTCCGTATAAGCAGAAGCTATTTCCGGCCTTTTATTCGCAGATTCCAGAAAAATATCGGCCTGCTTCATCAAATATTCAGGAGTATTGCCCCCTTTATCCTGTAAAACGAGAGAAAAACCGGAACTGGTACCGATACCCGGTATGGCAGGAGGGCCGAATGTATAGGCAGTACAGCTATTAAGCATAAAATAGAGGTCTTTATTCAACTCATCGGCAATCTGGGAGGCACTAAGAGAACGCTTATCCCAATCGACAAGCGAAAGGAATATAATACCGCTGTTAGGAGCCGCTACTCCTGAAAGCATATTGAAACCGGCTGCCGCTGAAACGCTTTCTATATCATCGCGTTCGGAAAGAATTTCATAAATATCGTTCATTGCCTGTTCCGTCCGTTCCAAAGAAGCAGCTTCCGGCAAAGTCACACTCGTCATTAAAAAGCCCTGGTCTTCTTCCGGTAGGAATCCATTAGGAATTACTTTAAACAAAACCACTGCCGCAGCAGACACTACTGCAATAAAAAATAACGACCTTACGGCATGACGCGTAATAACATTCGCGAACGAAAGGTACCGCTCCACATTTTTACTGAACCAACGATTAAAAGCCCCGAAAAAGCCCGTTGTTCTCGGTTTCCTCGGACGTAGCCAGATAGAGCATAGCGCCGGTGTCAGCGTCAATGCATTAAAGGAAGATATAATCACTGAAAAAGCAATGGTTATAGCGAATTGCTGATATAACCTTCCGGTAATACCGCCCATCAAAGAAACCGGAACAAATACGGCACTCAATACTAACGTTGTAGCGATAATCGGGGAACTAACGGATTTCATTGCCAGAATAGTCGCTTCTTTCGGAGATTTTCCCCGTTCGATATGAACCTGTACGGCTTCTACGACTACAATAGCATCATCGACCACCAGACCTATTGCCAAGACCAAACCCAAAAGAGAAAAAATATTGATAGTGAATCCGAACAAAGGGAAAAGCATGAATGCCCCTATCAATGAAACGGGAATCGCCACGACAGGAATAATCATCGCACGGATATCCTGTATGAAAAGGTAAATAATAAGGATAACCAATATTAAAGCAAACAACAATGTATAAAGAATTTCTTTAACCCCTTTCGTTATTACGGTCGTCGTATCGACAATGTTTTCATAATAAATGCCGTCTGCAAAATTTGCAGAAAGCTCTTTCATTGTGGCTTTTACCTGATTTCCGACATCCAGAGCATTGCTCCCGGGAGCCTGGTATATGGAAAGCATCGTACACGGTTTCC
>DVIX01000056.1 GCA_018710935.1 Candidatus Avirikenella pullistercoris
CAACAGCCTTCTAAGCTGTGGGTCGAGCGTTCGAATCGCTCCGGAATCACGAAAAGAGAGTAATTTGCGTAAAGTAAGTTACTCTTTATTTTTTATGAAAAATTTCCCCGGAGAAAGCATGGGAACGGTAAATACGGGTATTTTTGAAAAAAGGTTGCTCGGAGAGGCCGGAAATTCAGAATTATTTTATCCCGGTTTATATTTGTATGTTTTTGGCCGGTTACCGGAGTTTTAAAGGAACGAACCGGGGATGAGTATGGGGAGTTTTGGGATAATTGACGATAAAAGGGGATTAATCAGGAAAAGTTATTCGAATATTCTGGCAGGATTATAGAAAGGGAAAGCCGATGCGGTATATGGAGAATGGTACGCTTGTGCAGGGAAATATAACGAAAGCTTTGTTGTATTTTACGTTGCCGATGTTGGGTAGTTCCTTGTTGCAGCAATGTTATAATATCGTAGATACGCTGATTGTAGGATTGTTCGTAGGGGCGGAAGCATTGGCGGCGGTAGGAGCGGCCTATACATTAATGGTATTCCTGACTTCCATTCTGTTGGGGCTTTCCATGGGGAGCGGTACCGTGTTTTCATTGCAATACGGGGCAGGGAATATGAGGGGGATGAGGCAGAGCGTTTATGTGTCGTTCGTGTTGATAGGTTTGGTGACAATAGCATTGAATGCAGCGGTATTTATCTGGTTGGAATCGATATTGCAGTGGATGAGGGTGCCGCACGAGGTTTATCCTCTGATGCGTGATTATCTGCAAATTATTTTTTATGGGCTTGTTTTTGTATTTTTAGGTAATTTCTATGCAGCGTTGCTTCGGGCTGTAGGCGACTCTTTTACCCCTTTGTGTTTTTTTGCCGTATCGGTTATATTGAATATCGGTTTGGACTTGCTTTTTATTTTGGGAATGGAACAGGGAGTAAAGGGAGCGGCTTTGGCTACGGTTATATCGCAGGGAGTAGGTGCGGCGGGAATTGTTTTCTATACCAATCGGTTTCGTCCCGAATTGAGGTTACGTCGGGAGGATATGCGGATTACCGGTTTTTGTTTTAAAGAAATAGTCTCTTTTTCCGCCTTGACGTGTGTTCAGCAGTCGGTGATGAATTTCGGGATTTTATTGGTACAAGGATTGGTTAATAGTTTCGGAACAGCTGTTATGGCGGCATTTGCGGCAGCTGTAAAAATCGATTCGTTTGCATATACGCCGGTGCAGGAGTTCGGGAATGCCTTTTCTACTTTTGTCGCACAAAATTTCGGAGCGGAAAAAAGGGAACGGATTGTAAAAGGAATCCGTGTCGCATTGCGGGTAGTTGTCTTGTTCTCGCTTGTAGTTTCTTTTTCGGTCTTCTTCTTTGCAGAGCCGTTAATGCGTATTTTTATTCGTCCGGATGAATTGGAGATAATCGGTATAGGGGTGGAGTATCTGCGTATCGAAGGAGCGTTTTATTTGGGCATCGGGATACTGTTTCTGTTGTATGGCTATTACCGTGCTGTCCGTATGCCGGGAATGTCGGTTGTCCTTACGGTTATTTCGTTGGGGACGCGTGTGGTGCTTTCATATTGGTTGGCGTCATTTCCGGAAATCGGAGTCCGGGGAATCTGGTGGTCTATTCCTATCGGATGGTTTCTTGCCGATTTGGTGGGAATCGTTTATTATAAATATTGTCAGAGAATAAAACGTTTTCCTAATACCGGTATTCAGAAATAAAAAACGAAAAGAGCCTGTTTTCTCTTTCTCCTATATACCGTGAAGACGGAGTAATGGTTATAAAACCTGACGGGTGAATGATGTTTTAGAATTCGATGGACACTCCTAATGCCGGGACTAAGGTTCCGCTTATCTGTTCGATATATTTCATTTCATAGCGTTGTTCAGAAACAGGGGCAGAAGGGTTTGCCAGGACGCCTGTGCTCATCAGTACATCCGGTTGTTTCAGTTTGCTGGCGGTCACGTTTTGCAGGTCGATATAAAGCCCTAACATGCAACGGCGGAAATAAAACGTTTTATCTATTCGGAGATCTAATTGGGCGAATGCGTCGAGCCGTTTTTGATTGTAACGGGTGTAGTCGTAATAAGGCCTTCCGGACGCATCCCAAGCTTCTTTCAATGAAGATTTGTCCGTATCGTAAGGGGTGTAAGGAGCGCCGCCTATGGCACTGAGTTTCGCTCCGATGCTCCATGCATGGGGAAATTCGTATGTTCCGCTCAGGTTGAGGACGAACCGGTTATCCCATGCCGAAGGAATATAAGCCGATTGTTTATTGTTTCTGTATTCGCTTTTGTAAAGGGTAGCAGAACCTACTACATTCACTTTTCCCGGAATTTGCCAACGTACCATTGCTTCTATGCCGTACGATCGGCCTTGTGCCGACGACACTAACAGTTCGTTCCCGACGGTCCCGTAATCGTTTCCTTTGCAAGTAAAAGGAATGCCGTCAGCAATGGATAAGGGAATATCCGTATAATATTTATAGAATCCTTCGACAGAAACGATAAGTTTGTCGCGTAATCTCCAGTCGAAGCCGATTGCACTTTCGGCTACACGCATATAATCGAGGCCTCGGTTAGCGAGTATTCCGTTTCCGTCTTTGTAGCCTAAAGCCGTGAGGGGCGGTAACTGGTAGTAGAGTCCTGCGCTGCCGCTGACAGACCAACTGTCGTTCAGGGCATAAGAGGCGGATAATCGGGGAGACAACTGTTCCCAGAACTTGGCGGTATGTGCTGAATAGTCGCAACCGTCGATTCGCAATCCGCCGGATACGGTCAACCGGTTATTATCCGATTTGTAGTCGGCTCCTGCAAAAGCTCCCCAGCCGACAAACCCTAATAGGGTGCGGTAATCGGACAATTCAGCATGTTGAATATAGAGGCGTTGCAGGGTACGATTGGTATAATGCTGGTAATTCAGTTCGACACCTTCCCTTATGGTCCATTTGCCTATATAAGATTGGTTTTCTGCGCGGAGCGTCGTCTTCTGTTCGATGGCTTTCGACCTTAATGTTAAGTTGCTTTCTGACGATTTGTCGTTGTTTTTATATTTAATGTTCCGGTTATTCAGGTAGTTATGACTGAGTGTAACGGTTTGGACATGGCGTCCGGCATAGTGTTTATAAGAGGCGCCTATCGTAAATGTTTCCTGTTTCAGGTGGGGCAGGTAACTCAACAAATATTCGGCGTCTTCACCTTTTTCGTCCGTGTTGAGTTTCATATTGTCGATACCGGCAAGCCCTAAAAATATAAGCTCATCGTGTTTGGAGAGCTGTATTTTGAATTTGGCTTGTCCGTCGATATAGTTGGGCAGGAACGGCAGTCCGAGCATCTTGAAAAGCAGTTGCAAATAAGATTGCCGTAAGGAGAAAATATAAGTCGTTTTGCTTCCGATATGGCCGCTGCCGCTTACACCCGCCTCTGAAGCGCCGAGCGTTGCTTTGAACGTCTGTTTTTCCGGGTTTCCGTCCCGCAGTTTGAAGTCGAGTACGGAACTCAATGCTCCGGCTCTGTTTGCCGGAAAGGCTCCGGTATAAAAATCTATTTCGCGGATCAGGTCTGCATTGACGATACTCACGGGACCGCCCGATGCTCCTTGTGTCGCGAAATGGTTGATATTGGGAATTTCGATGCCGTCCATGTAGAAACGGTTTTCCGATGGCCCGCCACCCCTGACTATCAGGTCGTTGCGATAGCCGATAGGGGAAAACGCTACTCCCGGATATGAACGTACGATACGGGATATGTCCCGGTTGGAACCGGGGCTTTTTTCTATTTCCTGAAGCCCTATTTTTCTCATGCTGACCGGACTCTCTGCCGTATGTCGGAAAGGTGAGGGGCGTACGGAGACGGTTTCTATCTGCATGGTATTCGGTTCCATTTCGATTTCGATGAAAGGAGCTGCCGCCGAGATGATATATTCAGGGGTCAGAACATCCTTATATCCTAATATGGAAGCAAAGAGGCGGTATATGCCCGATTCTACGTTATTAATCGTGAAATACCCGGTCGTATCGGTCAGTGTATTTTTATTTTCTTGGCCGGATATCATAACTACTGCATAAGGAATGCCTTCTCGCGATAGCCCGTCGATTACCCTGCCTCGTACGGGGTAATATTGGGCTTCGACTGCGAATGACGCAAGCAGGCATCCTAAACAGAGAATAATCCGTATAATATTTTTTATATCCATATCCGGTTCGGTGCCTGCAAATATAGTGAAATTCAACAAAAAGCCTGCCTGAAATATAAACCGGGAGATTGTTCCGGAAATAGAAAAACGGAGTATTTCTATATCGGAAAAGTCCTGTCGGGAAATGGTTCGTAAGAAAGGGTATCGGGGAATAGAATTTCAGTTTCTTTCGTTTCCGGACATTGCAGGATAGCGTCGTTATCCTGCACGAATTTTCGGAAAGTTCTTGAATGGGAATTTTCGGTGATGACGGCGTTCCCTATCGGTTCGGGAACGATATAATATCTCTTTTTCCCGTTTTCAATGGGAGTGTAAACGAAATTATTCATGTATTTGTACCGGTAACCGTACTGTGTATCGCTTTTTCGGGTAAGTTTCAGCGACAGGGTGATTCCTCCTTTCGTATATCGGTAGCTTTGGTTGGAGATGAAATTTCCGAGGGAATAGGCTGTTATGCCGGTCGTGTCGCCTGCCTTCGTCGTGTATTCGGCTTTTTGTATCACATGAGGATGGGAACCGATTACGATATCTGTACCTTTGTCGTGCAACCATTCGGCGAGTTCCTCTTGTTGTGCGGTCCCGTGTATGTCGTATTCTTCTCCCCAATGCAGAAATGCGATGATATTGGTTGCTTTTTCTTGCCGGGCTTTGTTTATATCGGCAGCTATCAGGGCGGTATCGATAAGGTTGACTACGGTATTTTTAGGAATGGGGATACCGTTTGTCCCGTAAGTATAATTCAATAATGCTATTTTAAAAGGTCTCTTTTCGATATAAAATATTTTTTCCCTTTGTAAGGAGTCGAGGTAAATGCCGGTATGGGCTATTTGCAATGAATCGAGATAAAACAGGGTGTTTCGGATGCCTTTGGCTCCGTTGTCGCATGTGTGATTGTTGGCGAGTACCAGGATATCTATTCCTGAATATGCCATATCTCTTGCGAATTGCCAGGGAGAAACGAATCGGGGGTATCCGCTGAAATTTCTGTCGGATAGCGTCGTCTCTAAATTGGCGATTACGAAATCGGCTTCCCTGAAATAGGGTTCGATGTATTGAAAACAGTGTTTGTAATCGTAACCGTTATCTGCTGTCCGGGCGCTGTTTATTTGGGGAAAGTGTTGCATGGCGTCTCCTGCGAAAAGAACGGTTATTTCAGGAACGGAAAGTATTGTCGTTTCCGGTTGCGGGACAGGTTTATTTGCCTGTGAAACACATCCGGTGAACAGTGCGGAAATAAAAAACAGAAAGATGGTTTTACGCATCGGGGAGTTCTGGATTAATGTATTATTTTTGCAGCAGACTAATTCGTAATAATTCGGATAAAGTTTTGCAAGATAGTGAAAATTTGAATATGTGTTACGTCGATATCCATACTCATACGGAAAAGCATGCAAAAGGAGTGGTTTCCCTCTATTCTTTGCGGGTGGGGAAGGAGGTGTGGCGGGATATGGAAAAGCCTTATTGGGCGGGGATTCATCCCTGGGATGCGGGTATTGCCGATGAGAAGGGATTGGAATGGCTTGCAGAAAAGAATATGTCCGGCATCGGTGAAATCGGTCTGGATAAGATAAAAGGCGGAGCGTGGGAGTCGCAGGTATTGTGGTTCGAGAGGCAGTTGCGTATCGCTGCGGATAGGCAGTTACCGGTAGCTTTACATGTGGTGAGAGCGCATGAGGAGTGTTTTCAGGTACTGAAAAAAGAAAGAGGAAAAGTTCCGGGAATTGTAGTGCATGGGTTTATAGGAGATACCCGGTTGGCGGAACGTTATCTGAAAATAGGAGGCTTCCTTTCGTTTTCGTTGCGTGCATTGTCTTCTCCCCGTACGGTAGAGGCGGTTAAGAGGCTCCCTTTGGATAGAATTTTTTTGGAAACTGATGACAGAGAGGAGCCTATACGGGAGGTATATCGGAGTTTTGCGGATTTGCTGGAAATTCCGGAGCAGGAATTGAAAGAGCGTTTGTTTTTGAATTATAAAAATTTTTTCAGGATATGAATCGGTGGACGGAACGTACGGAATTATTGTTGGGCGAAGAAAAAATGAGACGGTTGTCGGGAGCGAATGTGTTGGTGGTAGGATTAGGCGGGGTAGGAGCTTATGCTGCCGAGATGGTTGCACGGGCGGGCGTCGGCAGAATGACGATTATCGACGCCGATAAAGTACAACTTTCGAATTGTAACCGGCAACTGGTGGCTTTGCGTTCCACGGTAGGGTTGGATAAGTCGGCGGTATTGGAGATGAGGCTTCGGGATATCAATCCCGATATCCGGCTCACGGTATTGTCCGAATATTTGGAAGGCGAGCGGATTGCCGGACTACTTGAAAACGGCGGATTCGATTATATTGTCGATGCTATCGATACGCTTGCTCCCAAAATAGAATTGATAAAAACGGCGCTCGCTTTGGGAATTCCTTTAGTAAGTTCTATGGGGGCGGGGTCAAAGTTGGACCCTACTTTGGTAGAGGTAAAGGATATCTCCAAAACCCACCATTGCCCATTGGCTCATATGTTGCGGAAAAGATTGCATAAACAAGGGATTCGTAAAGGATTTAAAGCGGTTTTCTCTCCGGAACCTCCGATTGAAGGTTCTATGATTTTATGCGAAGAACGGAACAAAAAGTCCAATGTAGGTACGATTTCTTATATGCCGGCCGTGTTCGGTTGTGTCTGTGCCTCTGTCGTCATCAGAGGACTTATAGAGCCTTGTTCTCTATCTCCGGAAAATTCGGAAACTCTTTCAGGTGGTGATACCGAATAAAATCCCGGGTATATAGGCAGTAATGTTTTTGTCCGTTGCTAAGGGCTATATACGGGGCTTGCAATATATTATTATAACGGGTTGCCTGTCGGAACGTTTCGGTATCGATAATCACGCCGGGCGCTTTGCATTCGACAATCATCAGCGGTTTCCCTTTTTTTCCGAAAATAACGATATCCGCCCGTTGAGGTTTCCCATTGGCGAAAGAGAAGGCGTGTTCAACGGATATGTATCCCGGCGGATATTTTTTCTCTGCTGTCAGATAACGGATAAACAGTTGCCGTACATATTCCTCGGGGGTTAACGCCACCCATTTTTTGCGGATGGAATCCAATATTTCCCGTTTCCCTTCCTCTTCGCGTATTTTTATTTCGTATCCGGTACGGTTTTGCATGGATTTTGTTTAACCTGTTGTAAATGTGTCTTGTTTTTTCGTTGAAATAACGAACGGGACATAATTTTAACCGATACAAAAATAGTAAATAAAGCGAAATAGAAATGGAAAATTTGAAAGAAGAAGCCTTGAAATATCATAGCAATAATCCGAAAGGGAAAATCGGCGTTTATCCCGTGAAACCTTATCATACTCCGCATGATTTATCGTTGGCATATACGCCGGGGGTAGCGGAACTGGCAATGCGGATAAAACAGAATCCTTCTGCTGCATACGAATATACGGGGAAGGGCAATTTGATAGCCGTTGTTTCTAATGGTACTGCCGTACTTGGCTTAGGGAATATCGGAGCGTTGGCGTCCAAACCGGTAATGGAAGGCAAAGCGATGTTGTTTAAGGCTTTGGCGGATATCGATGCTTTCGATATAGAGTTGGATATTACGGATACGGATCAGTTTGTCGAAACGGTGAAACGGTTATCGCCTACCTTCGGCGGGATTAATCTTGAGGATATAAAAGCGCCGGAATGTTTTGAGATAGAACGTCGTTTAAAAGAGGAACTCTCTTTGCCTTTGATGCATGATGACCAGCATGCTACGGCGATTGTCGCTTCGGCTGCGTTACTGAATGCCCTTGAACTGGCAGGGAAAAAAGTAGGAGAGGTGCGGGTGGTGATTAACGGAGCGGGAGCTGCGGCCATAGCTTGTGCCCGCCTGTTTCTTGCTTTAGGCATAAGAAAAGAGCGGTTGATTATGTGCGATAGTAAAGGGGTAATTCATATCGGGCGGGACGATCTGACGCCTGAAAAGCAGGAGTTTGCCGGCGAATATGCCGGATTACGCACTTTAGCAGATGCGTTGATAGGTGCGGATGTATTTCTAGGAGTTTCCAAAGCGGGAGTATTAACGGCGGATATGGTACGTTCCATGGCGTCGCATCCGGTTGTATTCGCTATGGCGAATCCTGATCCGGAAATTACTTATGAAGCGGCTATGGCTTCGCGGGAAGATATCATCTTTGCTGCCGGTAGGAGCGATTACCCCAATCAGGTCAATAACCTTATCGCTTTCCCGTATATTTTCCGGGGAGCTTTGGATGTCAGGGCTACGACCATCAATGAAGCGATGAAGGTAGCTGCAGTTTACGAGATTGCGGATTTGGCGAAACAACCTGTTCCCGAAGAGGTAAAAGATATTTACGAAGAAGAGGGACTCGTTTTCGGTAGAAATTATTTGTTGCCTAAGCCGCTCGACGGGCGGTTGCTTTATACCGTATCGGTAGCGGTAGCGAGGGCGGCGGTAGAGTCGGGCGTCGCTACGAAGCCTGTCGAAGATTGGAATGTGTATCGAAAAGAGCTGGAATCCAGGGGCTCCTTTATTTCGGCATTGGAGAAAATAGTGAAATAGTTTTTTGTTATGCAGGATATACGGGGCATAAGCCGATCGGTTTATGCCCCGTATTCGTATTCGGTAATTTCACAAGAGGTTTTTATCGGTAACGGAGGTAGCTTCGGGGATGTCGAAACGGCAATAAATTGTGTATTTTTTATGAATTGGGGAGAGAAAAATATCCGTTTTTAAATTTTATTTGCGAAATTTGCGACCGTATCTGTTTTATATTCGTTAAAATGGGTAAATATGATTTTAAAAATAGGATAAAATAAAAAAGTAGATAATAAACCGAATTTGAATTATGAATAAAGTTTTGTTAATGATCCTCGACGGATGGGGAAAAGGCGATCATACGAAAAGCGACGCTATTTATAACGGACATGCGGAATATCTCTCCGCTTTGGAACAGCAATATCCTTCTGCGCAGTTATTGACTTGCGGAGAAAATGTAGGATTGCCTGACGGGCAGATGGGAAACTCGGAGGTCGGCCATTTGAATTTGGGAGCCGGCCGGGTGGTATATCAGGACCTCGTGAAAATCAATAAAGCGGTTAAAGACGGTTCGATCGCTTCCAATCCTGCTATAAAAGAGGCGTTTACGTATGCGAGAGAGAACGGGAAAGCGGTGCATTTTATCGGATTGCTTTCCGACGGAGGGGTGCACTCTTTGGATAAACATGTTTATAAATTGTGCGACGTTACGAAAGATTTCGGGGTAAAAGATGTTTTCGTTCATGCTTTTACAGACGGACGCGATACCGATCCGAAGAGCGGAAAAGGTTATGTAGAGGCGTTGCTGAACCATTTGAAAACATCCAATGGGAAATTGGCATCGGTGGTCGGGCGTTATTATGCGATGGACCGCGATAAACGTTGGGAACGTGTGAAAGAGGCTTATGACCTGTTGGTTTACGGTAAAGGGAAACATACGTCCAATGCGCTTGCTGCAATGCAGGAGTCGTACGATAACGGCGTTACGGACGAGTTTATCAAACCGATTGTGTGTGTGGATGAAAATGACAATCCTGTAGGAGTTATAAAGGAAGGAGATGTAGTGTTCAATATTAATTTCCGTTCCGACCGTGCGCGTGAAATAACTATGGTGCTCGTTGAACAAGATATGCCGGAAGCGGGTATGAAAACTATTCCGGGATTGCGTTATCTTACGATGACACCGTATGACGATGCGTTTAAGAACGTAGAGGTGGTATATGGCAAAGACAATATTTTAAATACGTTGGGAGAAGTGGTTTCAAAACAGGGTTTGAAACAGCTGCATATCGCCGAAACGGAAAAGTATGCGCATGTAACCTTTTTCTTTAATGGCGGTAGAGAAGAGCCGTATGAAGGGGAGAAACGTATTCTGATACCCTCGCCTAAAGTGGCTACCTATGATTTGAAACCGGAAATGAGCGCTTATGAAGTGAAGGATGCTATCGTAGAAGAATTGAAAAAAGGGGAGGCAAGTTTTATATGCCTTAATTTTGCGAATGGCGATATGGTAGGGCATACCGGAGTATATGAAGCGATTATAAAGGCGGTGAAAGCCGTTGATGAATGTGCGAAAGCGGTTGTAGAAACGGCTAAAGCGAACGGATATACCGTATTGGTTACGGCAGACCATGGTAATGCGGATTATGCGATCAATTCGGACGGAACTCCCAATACGGCGCATTCATTGAATCCTGTGCCTTTCATCGTCGTTTCCGATACGGTGAAAAGCGTACAGAACGGTGTATTGGCGGATGTGGCTCCCACTGTTCTTAAATTGATGGGGATAGAGCAGCCTGCCGATATGACCGGCCATTCGTTGGTATAATTTTATGCTTGAATATACTTAGTCAATCGAGATAGAGGATGAAGAATATACGTAACTTTTGTATAATAGCCCATATCGACCATGGGAAAAGCACGTTGGCAGACCGTTTGTTGGAAACGACGAAAACGATATCGGAACGTGAAGCCCAGGCGCAGGTATTGGATAACATGGATTTGGAACGGGAGAAAGGAATTACCATTAAGAGCCATGCGATTCAGATGGACTATGAACGCGGAGGGGAGAAATATGTGCTGAACCTGATCGATACGCCGGGACATGTCGATTTCTCGTATGAGGTGTCGCGTGCGATAGCTTCTTGCGAGGGGGCTTTGCTGGTCGTGGATGCGACGCAGGGGATACAGGCACAGACCATATCGAACTTGTATCTGGCATTGGAACATGATTTGGAAATTATTCCGGTGTTGAACAAGATAGATATGGCCGCAGCGATGATTGACGAGGTAAAAGACCAGATTGTCGATTTGCTGGGGTGTAAACACGAGGATATTTTAGCTGCTTCGGGTAAAACGGGTGAGGGAGTGGATGCCGTATTGGAAGCGATTGTCGATCGTATTCCCGCTCCGGTAGGCGATGAAAATGCTCCGTTGCAGGCATTGATATTCGATTCCGTGTTCAATTCGTTCCGGGGTATTATTGCTTATTTCCGGGTAATAAACGGAGTTATCCGTAAAGGCGATAAAGTGAAATTCTTTAATGCCGGAAGCGAATATATCGCTGACGAAATAGGGGTACTTAAACTGCGTATGATGCCGCGTGACGAGATACGTGCAGGAGACGTGGGATATATCATATCGGGAATAAAGAATTCGATAGACGTAAAGGTAGGAGATACCATAACGCATGTCGAACGGCCTGCGGAGGTAGCGATTGCCGGATTTGAAGATGTGAAGCCGATGGTGTTCGCCGGCCTCTACCCGGTCGATTCGGATGAGTTCGAAGATTTGCGGAGTTCTTTGGAAAAATTGCGTTTGAACGACGCTTCCCTCACCTTCGAACCGGAATCCTCGTTGGCATTGGGATTCGGATTCCGTTGCGGATTTCTCGGATTGCTCCACATGGAGATTATTCAGGAACGATTGTACCGGGAGTTCAATATGGATGTGATAACTACCGTCCCCAATGTTTCCTATAAGGTATATACGACAAAGGGAGAGGTGATCGACGTGCATAATCCTTCCGGCCTTCCCGAACCGACTTTGATAGACCGTATCGAGGAACCTTATATTACTGCTCAGATTATTACGAAGACGGATTTCCTCGGTGCCGTGATGAAATTGTGTATCGATAAGCGCGGAACACTCAAAAACCAATCTTTTATAACGACGGATAGGGTAGAGATAACCTTTGAGATGCCGCTTGCCGAAATAGTGTTCGATTTTTACGATAAGTTGAAAAGCATATCCCGCGGATACGCATCTTTCGATTATCATCAGACCGGTTACAAAGTATCCCAGCTTGCCAAACTCGACATATTGTTGAACGGTGAGGGGGTAGATGCGCTTTCTTCTTTGATATACAGGGATCATGCTTACGATTTCGGGCGTAAAATGTGCGAAAAGCTGAAAGAGCTGATTCCGAGGCAACAGTTCGATATTGCGATTCAGGCAGCTATCGGGGCTAAAATCATAGCCCGTGAAACCGTAAAGGCTGTCCGGAAAGATGTAACGGCCAAGTGTTACGGAGGGGATATTTCCCGTAAGAGAAAGTTGTTGGAAAAACAGAAAAAAGGGAAAAAGAGAATGCGTCAGGTCGGTAACGTAGAGGTACCGCAAGAAGCATTCCTTGCCGTATTGAAAATGGATTGAGCGGTTGCCGGATTATCCTGGCAAAAGTATATATACGAAACAATGATAAAGCCGGAAAAATATATTTTTCCGGCTTTATTGCAATATGAATACTATATGATTACAATATAATATTGCAGTATATATGTAAACATTTGATTATTTGTATTTAATGATAGTATGTGAAAGGTTTTTGAATTCAATTATTGAATTATGCCGATTGGTAGAAAACGATTTTCCGGGCTAACGGTTCGATACTTCCTGTATTGTTCCTGTCTGGATATACCAGATATATCCTTTGACATCGTTGTAACCCATTTGCTGCATTAACCGGATATACCGTTTCATCTGGGAGAGATAACGTTTGTCTTCGTGAGTGCCGAATTTGTAGTCCAGTATTCTTACCTTATCGCCGTTAATTACTACTCTGTCGGGGCGGAACTGTCCGGAGTCGCTGTCATTATTTACGGGAAGCAGGATATTGTGTTCGTTGCGTACTTCCCACTCTTTTCCGAATAGTTCTTTCAGGGTCTTATTTCCGGCGATTTTCCGCAATGCGTTGATAAAATCCGGTTTCTGTCTTTCCGGCAGTTCCCCGTCATAGCACATTTTATCGACGATGCGCTCCATATCGTCGAGCTGTTCGATGTTTTCGAACAGGCGGTGCATCAGAATACCGTAATTCCGGGGAGACAATTCCTGTAAAACGGTTCCTTCGCCGGAGTAGCGTTCGGAATCGAACCGTATCCGGATACGGCTTTTATAATCGGTTGAATAAAATGTATCGCATACCGAGTCTTCGGTTTTATCTTTTTTCGTTTGAGAAAGGAGTACCGGAGGCGGAGTCCCGAACCGGAATATCTGCTGTCCTTCTTCTTCCGTTACTTCTCCTTCGATAGTGCTTTCATACAGGTTGTCGGGAGTGTTGCGGATATAGACGGAAGAACCTTCGGTAGCGAATACCTTTTCGATAGTTGCGGCAATTTCGTTTTTATGTGTTTTATCCGGCAATACCAGGTATAGTTCTTCTTCTGCACGGGTAAGAGCTACATAGAGCATATTCATATTCTCCACATAGTTCAGCAGCCGTTCGTTGCAATAGGAGTAGGCGAAATAGGTCGCAGGAAGCGATTGGTTGTAATTGACTAACGTGTGGTCAGCAAAAGCGAACGGTCCTTGTGCTTTTTCCACCCATAAAAGGGAGGAGGGTATCGGCTCCATATTCCAATTCAGGTAAGGCATTATTACCACTTTATATTGCAGCCCTTTTGAACTGTGGATCGTTTGTACCGTTATGGCGTTTTGTCCTTCCGGCATGTTTACGGTCTGTTTCTCTCCTTCTTTATCCCACCATTCAAGGAAAAGGGGAATATCCGATATATTTTGAGCGGAGAAAGAGAGAATGAGGTCTTGCAATGCCTGTATATAAGCGATATTTTCCGGTGTGGTTGCGAGTTGGAAGGCGGCTGTGATTTTCTCGAATGCCTCTTCTAAAGAAACGAATCGGAGAGTGTCCAGCTCTTCCTGCTCCTTTTCAGGAATGGGTGCAGAAAGAGGACGTCCCAAGTAACGGTTATAAAGGGCACGGATAAGGTCGTTGCTGCCGTTTCCGGAAGAAAGACGGAAACAAGCGATAATGAATTCCACTGCTTCGGAATTGTGCAGCAGTAAAGCTTGATTGGAAACGATATCGTAACAATAGCGGACGGCTTTTTCCGGATGCCGGTTCTTATAGGCCAGCAGATATTCGGCAAACTCTTTCGCCATATTGTTGGTACGGACCAATACCGCAATATCTCGGGCATGAATGCCCCGTTCCTGGAGCTGTTCGATTATCCGTACGGCAGAGTCCAGGTTTTCCTGTTGCTCGAACGAACAGTGTTCGATCTGTATATAACCTTCTTCTTTCTGATGATTCGGACTGTATTGCTGCTCCATGTCGTTATAGGCATGCAGCAGCGTATCGGAGAGCATCGCCCGTTCTTCTTTCGTGATGCCGCCTTCTTCGAACAGCCTGTCCAGTGAGCTGTTCATCTCTTCGTTCAGCTCTGCAATACATTTGCGGATGAAAGCATTGTTGAAACGTATGATATTGCGCAAGCTCCGCCAGTTGGTGCGCAGTTCCTGCACCGAAATTTTATTTTTTAACAGAATATCGTCGTACAGTTTTCCGTGCAACAATCTCCAGTCGCCTCCTCTCCACCGGTAAATGGATTGTTTGATGTCGCCTACCAAAGTTACCGATTCGCGTGCTCCTTCGTTTTCAGATAGGGCATTATTGAGCAGAGGGGCAAAATTTTTCCATTGGCGCGAGGAGGTGTCTTGGAATTCGTCTATCATAAAAGTATCGTACCGGGTTCCGTATTTTTCATAAATGAACGGAGCGTCGTTTTCGGCGATTAACGAAGATAGAAGCCGGGTTGTCGTGCTGAGAAGCATAATATGGTTATTGGCGCATACTTCGTCTAATCGGTCGGAAATATCGGCGAGGAGGATGAAAGAACGGTATTTTTTCAGAGATGCTTCGGCAGAGAGCAGGAAACGTTTGTTTTCGTCCCAGGCAGAACAGATGTCGTTCAGGATAGGGCGTAATGTCTCTTTTATTTCCGGGGAGATGCCTTTTCCCCATTTGGAATCGGCGTTGCGTGCGTTGGCAACGGAACTTTTATAATCTTCGAATGTCCCCCGACTTATTTTGTAGAAATAGGTGGCGAATCCTCTGGACCCTCCGTGAAAGTCTTGTAATGTCAGGCCGTTATCTTGGATGATGCGGATCGCTTCTGCCGCTCTTCCTTGCATGTAGGAACGGATTGCGGCAGCGTGGCTTTTGACTTTCTCGAAAAAAGCGATTAAGGCTTCCCGGCGTTCTGCTAACTCTGTTGCGTTGAATTTTTCCGAAAAGATGATTTCCGAAAAGTCGGTGAGGTCGTTTTTGAGGTTGAAATTTTTCTTTTGTTCGATATGGTCTTCAGCAAATGCAGTGAGCCACTCTTTGATGCGGGGATGGTCGTTCATACTGTCGATTAAATGATCGACAGCCATTCCTAATAAGTATCGGCGGTTGAAATCGACGGTATAATCGCTTTCTAAATTTAATTCTTTGATGAAAGCCCGGAGTATTTTTTGAAAAAATTTGTCGATCGTGAAGACGGAAAAATGGGAATAGTCGTGCAAGATAAGTTGTAAGGCCCGTTGTGCCCGTAAAGTTATCTCTTCATCGGGAAGCGTCAGTTCCTTTTTCAGGTCGGCCCTGAATCCGGTATTTTTTCCTGTCGATAAATCGTTCAATTCGTTCAGAATACGCCGTTTCATTTCGTTGGTCGCCTTATTGGTAAAGGTAACTGCGAGGATGGAACGGTAACGGAACGGTTCGTCGATAACGTTGCGGACATATTCGTATGTCAGGCGGTATGTCTTGCCGGAACCGGCCGAAGCTTTGATGATTTGCATATGTCCGTTTTATCCGTTTGTCCGGGAAACGGATTCCCGGAATTGTCTATTTGATCCGTAGTCTTTTATTCAGTTGCAGGATAGTGTTGCGGGTAATGCCGTTCAGCCTGCATATCTGGTCGATGCTTACTCCGTAACGGATAGCCAGCTTGCCTAACATATCGCCTTTTTGGATGATATGATATACGGCATTGGATTGCGACAGGACGGGTTCTTCTTTCGGTACATTCCCCATTGCTGCCCGGATAGCGGTTGAGTCGTCGGCCTCGGCTAACAGTGAGCCCATTGCCAAATAGTCGTCTTCCGCATCTTCCAGAATTTCGGAAGCGTGGGAATGTATGTTGAGGAAAGATTTCTCTAGGGCAAATACCTGATAACGCAGCATGCCGTTTTCGAAGTCGATTAAAAATTCGGGATCGAAAGTCTGGTCCTGGTAACGCAACTCATAATGGAGGTGCGAACCGTAGCTGCGGCCTGTATTGCCTGCAAACCCGATAATCTGTCCGGCTTTTACGTATTCATTGGTTCTGACATTCAACTTGGAGAGGTGCCCGTGCCATGATTCCAGCCCGTTGGGATGGCGCAGGATAACCATATAGCCGTAACCGCCTGTATTGTAACGGGCATATCTTACTTTCCCGTCGAATGTGGCGTAAATCGGTTCGCCTGTTTTTAGGGGAATATCTACTCCGTTGTGGTTGGAACGTCCCCGCCGTCCGTATCTCGAGAGAACTTTCCCTACTACGGGAGAGTGAAACTCAGCTAAGGAACCGACTAAATTCAGTTCGACGAAAGAGGGTTGTATGCTGTAATCGAAATCTTTGTACGCAAATACCTGCGTAGTGTCCCAATGATCATTATATCCTTCGTAAGTAGCGAGTTCGCCGACGTCTTTATGAAAATATTTCCAGGTGTTGTTGCTGTATAAAATAATGGAAGTCCCTTCCTGTTCGGTAGGAATCGTATCTACCGGAATACGCGGCAGTTGCTCGATGCTTCTTTCTTTGGGTTGGCGTTGTGCATTAGCAGGTTGCTGCCATACGGATAGCAGAAGAAAGGATAATAAAGCGATTATTTTGATACGTTTCATATTTTTCACTCTTTTCGGCGTTTCCAGAAGGAATATCGTTTTTGGGCTTTAGTGGAGTAGAAACGACAAAAAGAACTATTCCGTATTTTCGAATCGTTCTTTTTGTCGGTATTTATGAATTGAAAATCTTTTGTTTCAATTTATTAACGGATAATCGTTTCTTCCCGATCCGGCCCTACGGAGATAATTTTTACGGGAACACCCGTTTCTTGTTCGATAAATTCGATATACTCTTTCAGTTCTTTCGGGAATGAGTTATAGTCGCGTAAAGAGTTGATATCGCAGTTCCACCCTTTGAACTCTTTGTATATCGGTTCGATATTTTCACAACATTCATAAGGGAATTGGTCGGTTTCGACACCGTTTACCTTGTATTTAACGGCTACCTTAATGGTTTCAAAGCTATTCAGTACGTCGGCTTTCATCATGATAAGGTGAGTTACGCCGTTAATCATTACGGCATATTTCAGGGCTACCATATCTAACCAGCCGCAGCGGCGTGCACGTCCGGTCGTTGCGCCGAATTCTTTGCCTATGCTTCCTAACTGTTTCCCGGTTTCGTCGAACAGTTCGGTAGGAAACGGGCCGCTTCCTACCCGTGTACAATAGGCTTTGAAAATACCGTATACGTTCCCGATTCGGGAAGGAGCTATGCCTAATCCGGTACAAACGCCGGCACTGATAGTGTTCGAAGAGGTTACGAAAGGATAGGTTCCGAAATCTACGTCCAACATTACGCCTTGTGCTCCTTCGGCAAGTATGCCGTTGCCTTTTTTCAGAAAATCGTTAAGCGTATATTCGCTTTCGATAATTTCAAAACGTTTCAGGTATTCGATACCTTCGAACCACTGTTTTTCATACTCCGTAATATCGTATTCGAAATTGTATTGTTTGATGATTCCTTCGTGTTTTTCTTTCAGGGCATTATAACGTTCCATGAAAGCAGGGGAGAGTATATCGCCTACCCGAAGCCCGTTGCGCCCGGTTTTATCCATATAGGTCGGGCCTATCCCTTTCAGAGTAGAACCTATTTTCGTTTTTCCTTTGGCATGTTCTGAAGCGGCGTCCAGTATGCGGTGAGTGGGAAGAATAAGGTGCGCTTTTTTCGATATTTGCAGTTTCCCGGTGAGGTCTTCTCCGCTTGCTTCCAGCTCTTTTACCTCGTTACGGAAAATAACGGGGTCCAGAACTACGCCGTTGCCGATAAGATTCAGCGTGCCCGGGCGGAAAATACCCGACGGAATGGTGTGAAGCACATAATTCTTGCCATTGAATTTCAATGAATGTCCTGCATTGGGACCGCCTTGGAAACGGGCAATAATGTTGTAATGAGGAGTTAATACGTCAACCACTTTCCCCTTGCCTTCGTCGCCCCATTGAAGCCCTAAAACTACGTCAACTTTCATTTGATATCTTTTTTTAAGGTCACATGCAAAGACATGTACTTAAATTTTAAGGTATTACAAGTACATGTCCCCTTTGTCTATTACACAAAAACCAAGTAAAAATAATAAAAACAATTTATTTTTTATCTTTTATTTTCAGATAATGGGTATTTCCTTGTTTTAAGCAGGCCTTCTGTTTATCGTTCAAAAGTTTGCTATTATGGTTTTTCTTTCCGATAACCGGGCCTGAGAGCAATATAACCATCCTGTTGTTCTATGCTGCCTGTCTTCAGCAGGTACCCGACAGCCCGTTTGAACACTTTTTTGCTCATTTGGGTATGTTCGGATATCTCTTCCGGCGACGAATTGTCGCAGAGGGCGAGTACTCCTCCCTGCCGTTCCATCAAAGAAATGAGTTTCCCTGCAGATTCTTTCACTCCGTCATATCCGGGGCGTTGCAAAGAGATATCTATACGTTTGTCTTCGGTTATTTTTTGTATAAACCCGGTAAGGGTATCGCCTATTTCTATTTCTTTGAATATCTGGTTGAAATATATCATTCCCCAGTGTCGTCCGTTTACTACGACACGATAGCCGTTGTCGTTTCTTCGGGCCACGATGATTTTTACTTCTTCGCCGGGAACGACGGTTATTTCGTCGTTAGAGACAAATTTGTTCAGTTTTTCTGTCGCCACGATTCGTCCGGTGACGTTGTCGGTATAGAGAGCTACGATACAGACATCGCCGGAGGCTACCTTATGCAGTTGGTTGGCGCGGGGGAGGAAAAGGTCTTTGGGCAGACCCCAATCTAAAAATGCCCCGTAAGGGGTGGTTCCTACCACTTCCAGGGCGGCTATGTCGCCCACGACGGCAAAAGGATATTCGGTCGATGCTACCAGCCGGTCTTCGGAATCGTGGTATATGAATACTTCTATACTGTCGCCCTCTTCCATCTGTTCGGTGACATATCGGTTGGGAAGGAGCACTTCGTTCATTTCTTCATCCATCAGGTATGCGCCGTTATCGGAGAAACGGGCGAGATGGAGTGTTTGTATCTTTCCGGCTGTAAGCATATCGGTCTGTTTATGTTGGGTTTGAAAGAGCAAAATTTCCCGTTGTTGCCGTTTTGTGCAGGCATGATACGGTAATTCCTGTTCTTTTTATGAACAAAGATATGAAATTTGGATATTTATTCATTATTTTGCATTGTTTATTCCAATATTGATAGAAACATGAAAGTTGCGGTTTTTCAGATGGATATTGCGTGGGAGTCGCCGTGCGATAACCGGGAAAAGATAGAACGATGGATTGAACAAGAAGCGAAAGATGCCGATATGGTAATATTGCCGGAAATGTTTACTACCGGATTTACCATGTCGCCTGAAAAAGTGGCGGAAAACGCCGGGGGCGAATCGGTAGAGTGGATGAAAATGTGTGCGAAGCGTTTCGGGAAAGCTTTGGTGGGGAGTATAGCCGTGCGGGAGAAGAGAAACGGGAAGGATGCTTTCTGCAATCGGTTGTTTTTTGTGACGGAAGAGGGGAAGATATACGCTTATGATAAGAGGCATCTTTTTCGTATGTCGGGAGAGGATAAATGTTATACGTCGGGGACAGAACGGTTAGTTATCCCTTATAAAGGTTTTCGGATTATGCCGTTGGTTTGTTATGATCTTCGGTTTCCCGTTTGGTCGCGGAATCGGAACGATTACGATATGTTGATTTATGTGGCGAACTGGCCGGAGTCGAGGGTGCAGGTATGGAAGGCGTTGTTGGTTGCCCGTGCTCTTGAAAACCAGGCGTATGTCATCGGGGTGAACCGCTGCGGAAAAGATCCGAATGACAACGATTATTCGGGGGGAAGCATGATTGTCGATTTTAAGGGGAATGTCGTAGAAGAAGCGGTTGATTACCGGGAAGAGATGATTTGTGCGGAACTGAATAAGGAAGAATTGATATGGTTTAAAGAGAAGTTTCCGGCTTATCTGGATGCGGATTCTTTTGAAATAACGGAATTAGCGTAATAAGAATATCTGTAAATGGTAACAATAGAAACGGCTGTTGCGTTAGTTATTTCGGGCATGCTGGTAGGCTTTGTCAATACGATGGCGGCGGGAGGTACGATTATCTCCATGACGCTTTTTATGGCGTTGGGGCTTCCTATTGTCGAAGCAAGCGGGACGAATCGTATTGCGGTAGTTTTACAGAATCTGGTGTCATCGTTTACTTTTCGCAGGCAGAATTTGTTGAATATAAAGACAGCTATGTGTTTGGCTGTTCCTGTCGTGATGGGGGTGATAATCGGAGCGCAGTTTTCGATGGTGGTCAGCGAGCGGGTTTTCAGTATATTTTTTGCGACCGGGTTGGTGTTGATGGCGTTGATGATGCTGCTGAAACCCGATTTGTGGCTGAAAGGCAGAGAAGGCGGTATTCGCAGAATGAGTCCTCTCAGTTTCTTTTTGCTGGTATTGACCGGTTTTTACGGAGGTTCCGTTTATGTCGGGTTAGGATATTTCCTGATTGCTATTTTTGTGATGGGATTGGGATATGATTTGTTGAAGGCCAATGCGTTGAAAAGTTTTATGGCATTTGCTACCACACCTTTTTCGTTGGTTATTTATATGATGCACGGGCAGGTTAATTACACATACGGATTGATACATGCCGTAGGAAATATTATAGGAGCTTATTTGGCAGCCCATTATGCTTCGGCATTGGGAAATAATTTTATTCGTTGGCTTCTGATTGCGATTATTGTTATTTCATTGTTGGATACATTGAATATAGTGGATTTGAATGCTCTGGTGCGCGGATTGTTGTAACAAAAGAGTTTGGAAAAGGAAGAAAATATATAAATGGGAAAGTCGTTTTATTAAAGGTAAAAAAGTTGAGATAATGAAGGTATTTTCGGTTGTTCTATTGATATTGTCCGTTTTTTCCTGCCGGGCTTCGGATCCGGGGAAAAGGCATGTTTTGCCTGCGGGGATTGCGCCTGTGGTGGTGCCGGTAATTCCTTCCGGGCTTTCTTTTGCGGGAGAGCAGGTCCCTTTACAGAATTACGATACGCGGGAGAGCATGGAGGAGGAGCTTTCGGTTACGATGTATATGCACTCCCGGACGATGAAATCGTTGCGGACAATGGAGCGGTATTTTACGATGATAGAGCCTATTTTGGAAAAGAACGGGATTCCCGACGATTTTAAATACCTTGCCGTAGCGGAGAGTAATCTGGACCCGGAGGCTTATTCTCCGGCAAAAGCGGCGGGACTGTGGCAGATAATGGCTTCTACCGCTACGGAGCTGGGGTTGGAAGTGAATAACTCGGTGGATGAACGTTACCATATAGAAAAGGCTACCGAGGCAGCTTGCAAATATTTGCAGAAAGCTTACGAACGGTTCGGGACATGGACGATGGCTGCTGCTTCCTATAATGTGGGGATGGCTGGGGTTGCAAGGCGTATTGCGAGCCAGAATATAAGCAGTTTTTATGATTTGCTGGCTCCTTCGGAAACCATGCGTTATGTTTTCAGAATATTGAGTTTTAAAATAGTGAGTGCCGAGCCAAAGGCTTACGGTTTTATGATTGGGGCGGAGGATTATTATAAACCGTATGAATATACGGTTATTGAAGTGAAGGATGCGAAGATTGATTGGACGAAATTAGCCCAGGATAACGGGACGAATTATAAGATATTGCGGGAATTGAATCCTTGGATAAGAGGTTATGAACATGTCAATAGGTTGGGGAAAACTTATCGGGTAAAAATTCCGTTGAAGGATTTTAGGACTAAGTAGAATAGGGATAAAAGATTTGGAAAAGATTGAAGTATTCGGTGCGAGGGAGCACAATCTGAAAAATATAGATGTAACGATACCGCGTAACAGCCTGACAGTCATTACGGGATTGTCGGGTAGTGGAAAATCGTCGTTGGCTTTCGATACTATCTATGCCGAGGGACAGCGTCGTTATATGGAGACTCTCTCTTCGTATGCCCGTCAGTTTGTGGGAACAATGGAGCGCCCCGATGTAGATAAGATTACAGGGTTGAGTCCGGTCGTGGCGATCGAGCAGAAAACGACGAATAAAAACCCGCGTTCGACGGTCGGGACCGTAACGGAAATCAGCGATTTCCTGCGGTTGCTTTATGCAAAGGCCGCTACGGCTTATTCTATGGCTACGGGAGAGAAGATGGTGCACTATTCCGACAAAGAGATCGTGGAACTGATACGAAAACATTTCGACGGACGTTCGATAGCTGTTATGGCTCCGTTGGTAAAGGGGCGAAAAGGGCATTATCGGGAGTTGTTTGAAACGCTTTTGAAGAAAGGTTACCTTTATGCACGGATTGACGGAAAGATAGAAGAATTGTACGGCGGGATGAAATTAGATCGTTACAAGATACATGATATAGAGTTGGTGGTGGACCGTCTGATTGTAAAAGAGGGGATCGGCGAACGTTTGACAAAAAGCCTCGACGAGGCGATGCGCCAGGGAAAAGGTACTATTATGGTTGCTGATTACGATAGCGGCGAAACCCGTTATTACAGCCGAAACCTGATGTGTCCTACTACCGGTATTTCCTATAATGAACCGGCTCCCCATACGTTCTCTTTCAATTCGCCTCACGGAGCGTGCCCCCGTTGCAACGGGTTGGGAGAAGAAGTCGTGTACGATATAGATAAAATTATTCCCAATAAGAAAAAAAGCATTCGGGAAGGGGCTATTGAGCCATTGGGAAAATACAAAAATAATTATACGTTTGCGATTATCGAGTCGCTGGCACGTAAATACGGTTTTTCGCTGGATGAACCGGTAGCGGCGTTGGACGATGCGGCTGTCAATGCCGTTCTGAATGGAGACGGAGAGCCTGTCCGGGTGGAGTCGAAAGCATTGGGGCTGATAGGAGGAACGCAGTTCCTTCCGTGGAACGGAATCGCCGAATACATCGAGAAAAGCGTAGAAGACGATTTGAATAGTAAGGGAAATAAATGGAAAGAGCAGTTTGTCCGCCACCAGACATGCAGTTTATGCAACGGAACCCGTTTGAAACAAGAGTCGCTTTTTTTCAAGATAGACGGAAAACATATCGGGGAGGTGGCGCAGATGAGTATCTCCCGTTTGTTGGAGTGGGTGGAAACGTTGGAAGGCAAATTGAACAAGAAAGAGCAGGCCATTGCCCATGAGATATTGAAAGAGATTACCGAGCGGTTGAAATTCTTAATCGATGTGGGGTTGGGATATTTGTCCCTTGCCCGTAGTTCATCTTCGCTTTCGGGAGGCGAGAGCCAGCGTATCCGTTTAGCGACACAGATAGGTTCTAAGTTGGTCAATGTGTTGTATATTCTGGATGAGCCGAGTATCGGGTTGCATCAACGGGATAACCGGAAGCTGATAAATTCTTTGACGCAACTGAAGGATTTGGGGAACTCGGTCATTGTGGTGGAACATGATGAGGATATGATACGGAGTGCCGACTGGATTGTCGATGTCGGACCTGCTGCAGGTGTTCATGGCGGTAAAGTAGTGGCTTGCGGGACTTTGGACGATATTCTGAAAAGCGATACGGTGACGGCGGAATACATGAGCCACCGGAAAGAGATTTTGATTCCTGCCCGGAGGAGAGAAGGGAACGGGAAAAAGATAAAAATATCGGGTGCAAAAGGGAATAATCTGAAAAATGTAACGGTAGAGTTTCCTTTAGGGTGTATGATATGTGTTACGGGAGTGAGCGGTAGCGGAAAATCGACGTTGGTAAACGAAACGTTGCGCCCGGCTATCAGCCAGAAATTATATAAGTCGTATGAACAACCGTTGCCGTATGAAAGTATAGAGGGGTTGGAACATATCGATAAAATGGTGGTTGTCGATCAATCACCTATCGGGCGTACTCCTCGTAGCAATCCGGCTACTTATACCAATCTGTTCGCGGATATCCGGAAACTTTTCGAATCGACGACCGATGCTAAAATACGGGGATTTAAGGCGGGACGTTTTTCGTTTAATATGAAAGGAGGCCGTTGCGAGGAATGTAAAGGTGCGGGAGTACAGACTATCGAGATGAATTTTCTCCCGGATGTGTATGTTACCTGTAAAAGTTGCAATGGAGCCCGTTATAATCGGGAAACTTTGCAGGTAAAATTTAAGGGAAAGAATATCAGCGAGGTATTGAATATGACGGTGTCGCAGGCTTTGGAATTTTTTGAATCCATTCCTTCTGTCCGCCAGCGGTTGCAGGCTATCGAAGATGTCGGATTGGGATATCTGACTTTGGGGCAGCCTTCGACGACTCTTTCGGGAGGCGAGAGCCAGCGTATCAAATTGGCGGCAGAGCTGAGCAAGCGCGATACCGGAAAAACTTTGTATATTCTCGATGAACCTACTACCGGATTGCATTTTGAAGATGTAAGGGTTCTATTGGATGTGTTGCAGCGTCTGGTAGAGAAAGGCAATACCGTGGTTGTAATCGAGCATAATTTAGATGTGGTAAAAGTTGCGGATTATTTGATAGATATAGGGAAAGAAGGGGGAGAATACGGTGGGGAGATTATCTGTACGGGTACTCCGGAACAGGTGGCGGAATGTTCGGAAAGTTATACGGGGCAGGAGTTGAAACGTATTTTTGAGAAACTGCATACGGAAACTTCCGGACTGGAGGAAAACGAGAAGGTAAAAAAACGGAAAAATAGAGGTAAAAAGTAATTTATCGCCGGAAACCGGGAATAAGCCGATATCGTTGTTTTGAAGAAATGTGATTCGGTTCGGCAATTTTTCGGGAACAAATTTTCTTTCGATTCCATTTGCCTTTCATTATATTTGTAAAATATAAGGAGCGATTCGGTAATTTTCGGAAATTCTGTTTCTTTCCGGTTGCGTTGCTTCTTGTTTTAAGGTAAACTTATTGTTTAAAAGAATGTCCGGCAGAGAAGCCTGGGAGGAGAGAACGGGTGTCCGGATATTTAAAATATGTTGTAATGAGGTTGATAAAAGGAATTCCCAACATTTTAACGTCATTGAACCTGTTGTTCGGCTGTATGGCTATGACGAATGCTTTGTACGGAAGGTTGGAGATCGCTTTTTGGTACGTGATTATTGCGGCTGTTTGTGATTTTCTGGACGGTTTTTCTGCCCGGCTTCTAAAGGCTTATTCCCCGATAGGGAAAGAGTTGGACTCATTAGCTGATTTAGTGAGTTTCGGAGTAGCTCCTTCGGCGGTAGCTTATACGTTAGGATGCGGGGAAGTGGGATTTATCATTGCGGTTATGGCTGCTTTGCGATTGGCGAAGTTCAATATTGACGAACGCCAGACAACCGAATTTATCGGGATGCCGACCCCGGCAAACGCTTTGTTTTTTATGTCGGTCGGTTACATTGCGGAGCGTTTCCCCGATTCGTTCCTGACACAGCTTTTTGCAGAGAATTGGGTATTGGTGGCTTTTGTTTTTATTTTCGGATTTTTGATGAATTGCGAATTGAGAATGTTCTCTCTGAAGTTTAAGACTTATGCTTTCAAAAAAAATATTTGGGTATATAGTTTCCTGTTTTTTTCATTATTGGCGATTCTCTTTTTCCAAATAAAAGCGATTCCTTATATTATTGTGGGCTATGTTATCGTTTCGATAATTAAGCAGTTATCGGATGTGAAACAGTAGAAAAACGTTAGTTTATAAAATTTTGATTACCTTTGCTGCGTTTTCCGTTTTGAAAGGTCTGTCTGTTTTTGAGACGGCGGTTTGAACGGAATGTTTTTCTAATTGCCGAATAGCGGATGATAAAAACTATGCGGATATTTGTCGGAGTGTTTTTGTGGATTCTGTTATCCCTCGCAACACTGCCCTATACATCTCTGTTGTCTGCCCAGTCCACGGTAGGGAACGGGGTTTATAACGACTTATATAACCAGCAGTCGCAGTACGGCATCAATGTTCCCGATCCCAATTACGGCATGGGAACTCAAATGGATTCGTTAGGTAGTGGGAAAGATAAGGAAAAAAAGATACGAAAACCGTTGGAGTCCTATTATTTTGTCGATTCGATCAAACAGCGCAATGCTTTTTCCTGGAGGCATAATCCTTACAATAACAATATCGATTTGATTCCCATAGATACGATGTTGGAAGGGTTTCAAAAAGATTATTTTTTCTTTCAGCAGGAGAATGTAGGGGTTG
>DVIX01000057.1 GCA_018710935.1 Candidatus Avirikenella pullistercoris
CTATTTCTTCCTTTCGTATTAAAAGATAAAACGGGAACTGATCTCTTTATAATTATATACCCTTTCTATTACATCCGCAAATATATCGGCAACTGAAAGTACCGTAAATTTGGAAGTATCTTCTCCTTCACGCAAAGGAATCGTATCGGTAACGATTACTTCCGAAAGTGCCGAAGCATTGATTCTATCGTATGCCGGACCCGATAATATCGGATGAGTAACAGCAGCACGTACGCTCTTTGCCCCTTTCTCCATCATGATGTCCGCAGCTTTAGTAATCGTTCCTGCCGTATCGATCATATCATCCAGAATAATCACATTTTTATCTTTTACATCCCCTATTACTGTCATGCTTCCTACGACATTCGCTTTCTCCCGTTGCTTATGGCATACAACCATCGGAGCATTCAGGTATTTGCTATACGCATTCGCCCGTTTCGCCCCTCCCATATCAGGCGCTGCAATGGCCAAATCGGTAAAATTATGACTCTTAATATATGGAACAAAAATACCGCTCGCATACAAATGGTCCACCGGTATATCAAAAAATCCCTGTATCTGGTCGGCATGCAAATCCATCGTCATTACCCGTTCCACACCGGCAGCTTTTAACATATTGGCAACCATTTTCGCCCCGATAGATACACGCGGCCTGTCTTTTCTGTCCTGACGTGCCCATCCGAAATAAGGAATTACCGCTACCACACGATGTGCCGATGCCCGTTTTGCTGCATCAATCATCAATAATAACTCAAAAAGATTATCCACTGGCGGGAAAGTCGATTGAATCAGGAAAACAGTACATCCTCTGATACTCTCATCAAAAGCCGGCTGAAATTCACCATCACTGAATTCAAGAACCGTTGAATTTCCTAATTCACTGCCAAAAGAATCAGCAATCTTTTCCGCAAGGTAACGCGAAGCACGTCCGGAAAAAAACTTAATAGTATGCATTTTGTTATCGTTTAAGATAAAAAGTTTGGTATTAGAAACTTAAGAGATTTTATGAACCTCCCCCACATGCAAAGGTAACCTTTGTATTTTGAATATCTCTATTTTAGCCTCTTTTTTTATTAACAATTTTTTAAACTGGCTGGCACCCTTATATGTTTATTTTCCTCTACGACTTTCTACTGTATTAATAATCAAACACCTACATATTATTCTTTATATTCCAGGATTTTATCGATAAAACACAAAAGTTCTTCTTTTCCCGCCTTATTCTCTGAAGATGTAGCAAACATATCCGGTAACTCTTCCCACTCTTTTTTCAAAACTCTCTTATATAATGCCATTCTCGAGGCGACTTTATCCGAAGACAACTTATCTGTTTTCGTAAAAACAATTCCGAAAGGAATTCCGTTCTCTCCCAGAAAACGAATAAATTCCAAATCTATTTTCTGCGGCTCCAAACGTGAATCCACTAATACGAACAAATAAAACAGATGTTCATACCGAACGACATAATCCATAATAAGCCGGGAAAACCCTTCTCGTTTATCTTTCGACACTTTTGCATAACCATATCCGGGCAAATCCACCAAGAACCATTTATTATCGATTAAAAAATGGTTTATCAAACGTGTTTTACCGGGCACACCGGATACTTTCGCCAATCCTTTAACTCCTGTCAACATATTGATTAAAGAGGATTTCCCTACATTGGAACGCCCGATAAAAGCGATTTCCGGTTTTCCGTCAGCAGGGCACTGACTGATTTTTTCACTGCTGCATTTAAATACCGCCGTTTTTATAACCATACGGATTAATTTATTATATTTGTTCTATCTTACTGTGCAAAGGTAATCTTTACATATTATTCAAAGAAATTTTCTTAAAATAAACTAAATAATAAAGACATATGCCGACAGTTACAACGAAATACATGGGCGACCTAAGAACGGAAATAACCCATGTGCAATCAGGAAGCAAAGTAATTACGGATGCTCCCGTAGATAATCACGGGAAAGGCGAATCAATCTCCCCGACCGACATGGTAGCCGCTGCACTTGGCAGTTGTATGCTTACGATCATGGGAATATCCGCCAAGAATCACGGTTTTTCTATCGAAGGGACGACTCTCGAAATCACTAAAGTAATGGGAACCGAACCTCGGCGAATAGCAGAAATAGATATCGAGGTAAACCTTCCTTCCGATTACAGCGATTCTCACAAACGGATTATCGAAGCAGCCGCAAGAAGTTGTCCTGTTGAACACAGCCTGCATCCCGACATAAAAAGAGTAATCAATTTTCATTACAAAAAATAACAGTTCCACCGATAAACAAAAAGAGGAGATATTGCATATCTCCTCTTTTTGTTTATCTTTTAAACTCTCCAAAAACAGAATCATCCTCGCCGAAATAAAAAGAGATTCCCGTTTCCGATAATCTCTATAATAAAAAAGGGCCGTTAAAAACAGCCCTTCAAACTATTTAACTGATTCAATAATTTTTACAAATGTTTCCGGATGATTCATAGCAAGGTCTGCCATTACCTTACGGTTTAATGCAATCCCTTTTTTATTTACCTTACCCATAAATTCGGAATAAGTCATTCCGTGCATTCTTGCAGCCGCATTGATACGTTGTATCCATAAAGCTCTGAATTCACGTTTTTTGTTTTTACGGTCTCTATAAGCATAAGTCAACCCTTTTTCAACCGTATTTTTGGCAACTGTCCAAACATTTTTTC
>DVIX01000058.1 GCA_018710935.1 Candidatus Avirikenella pullistercoris
GTTTCGGGAACTAAAGTAAAGAGGCTACAAGCCTCTTTACTTTTTCCATCCAAAACTCATCTGGAGACAAAATCCTGCATCCGTTTACAAAGTTCCTAACCGCCGATACTAAAAATTTACTTCCCGACAAAACACGGCATTATTAAAAAAAATTTTCCCAGATTCCCGGAAATCGAAACCGAATATATAATATTTAGAAGAAACCATAATAATAAGCCTACACTTGAAAACAGAGAGGTTTATTTTATTTATCGCAAAAAAGGGAAATCCCGAAAGACTTCCCTTTTCACCACTAATCTTCAAATCTTATATTTATTCCTTAGAAATTCAATTTAATTCCGAGCGTGCTCCGGATTCCGTAATACTCTGCCTGCATAGTACGTTCTTTCACACCTTGATAATAACGTAGAGGTTGGTTGAGGAGATTATTCACCTCTGCATACACCGTAAGGAAATCGGTTGCCCGTACCGATACATTGGCATCCAGATAAGTTACCTTATCATAGTAACGGTCTTCGAAAGCAGATACCCCCATGGCTTCATTATCCAGGAATGCACCTGCATAGTTAAACGACACAGCTGCCGTAACACGTTTATTTTCAAAATAAATCGACGCATTTACCAAATTTTTAGGTGTTCCCGGCAATGTAATTTCATTCTTATCGCGGCCACTGAAGATAGGATCGGTCAGTTTCGTTACTTTCGAATGGTTATAGGTATAATTCGCATAAATACCGAAATTCTTTAATGCCGGGGCAATAAAGCCCAAATCCCGTTGAAAAGCGGCTTCAAAACCGAACAGTCTCGCATTGCCTGCATTTACCGCTTTATAATAATCTTTCCATTCAACGCCGTTTACAGTATAATCCATAATATGAGCATCCACGATAAAATCTTTTATCTGCTTATAATAGATACCCGCAGAAATCAATCCTACCGAAGGGAAATAGTATTCCACCATCAAATCGACATTATTGGAGACGGTGTTTTGAATATCGGGATTCCCTTGTGTAAACTCTTCATCGGAGAAATTAAGCACATCGCCCGGAACCAACTGGGAGAATTTAGGGCGTGCTATAGTGGTAGTAAAGCTGGCACGCAACACCAAGTCCTTAACCGGAGTCACTTTCAGCAATACGGAAGGTAAAAAGTTATTATTATTCGTTTTCCTTTTTACCGCAGCGATATTTATATTGTCATCGGCATCCACATTAACGGTAAAACCGGAATAGTTAAGGGAGGTACGCTCCATACGGAGTCCGGCAATCAACAATACTTTATTTCCCAATTTCTGATCGAAACGCAAGTAAGCGGCATTAATTATTTCACGGCCGGAATAATTTCCCACCTCTTCCAGATAATTGCGTTCTAAAGAAAATTGAGTCGGATCATTAAAATTCAGAGAGCCCAGATACTGTTTGGAAACAAAATCGCCCAAGCGATAATCCCCTGCATAAAACTTATTCCGGGTAGCGTCATAAAGATTTCCTGCCGACATAGAGACCTGATTGAAATCGCCATTCAGCGGCTCTACGTCATAAAAGATTTTATCTTTATGTTTATATTTATTCTGGTATTTGTAACCCGCACGCAATTCGTTCCCAAAATCGCCTTTCGCCAATACCCATTTAAGATTCAATCCGGCTTTGAACTCCCGTTCTTTAATCGATTCGAAAGACTCGGTCAACTCATCCAATTTTATGAAATTAGAGGGGTTCAACGCCATTAAAGAAGGATCTTTCGGAGAGAATAACGGTTCCCGTTCATCAGACAGGTCCACATTGAAAACGATAGGATTATCCTCATCGCTTTCGAAACCGATATAACGTTCATTCGGGCGTTTCTCAGAAGCGGTTGCATAATCGCCGAACCATCCGGCCGAGAATATCCCGAAATTATGCGTTCCTTTCAACGATATATCCGAAGTTTGCTGACGTTCCAAGCGGGCATTCTTTATTCCCGGCACACCGCCTTTGGTTTGCCTTCTCAGATAAGCCGTATAAGTTCCGTCTTCCTGCGGAGTTACATCCTTATAGGTCAAACGGTAACGGTTTTCCCAATCATTCCGCCGATTATACATTCCTTTCGCTTCTATTTTGTGATTGGCATTGAAAGCATAATCCAGAGAGAGGGAATAACTTTGTCTTTCACGATGCACATAATATTGACGGTTTTCAAACTCGCTCACATAAGCTTTCCCATCATCATCCTGCGACCATACGGCTTCGATATTATCCGAACCTATCGGATTATTCTGGTAAGAAAGTGCCGCCATGATACCCAATTTATCATCTATAAAACGGTCGCCCCAGGAAGCAGCCCCATTGAACTGCATTTTTTTAGAAATAGGGTTATAACCTGTTCCTACCGTTGCGTTGATAGTTTGCCGGTTAGGAGAGTTTTTCGTGATAAGATTCACGCTCCCGCCGATTGCATCGCCGTCCATATCGGCAGTCACCACCTTTTTCACCTCGATCGTCTGTATCATATCGGAAGGAATAAGGTCTAACTGCGCTGCACGTGCTTCTCCTTCGGCAGAAGGCAACCTGTTACCGTTCAGGGTAACCGAAGTGAGGTCAGGAGCCGTACCGCGTACCTGTCCGAAACGCGCTTCTCCCTGGTCGTATTGTACATTGATACCGGGCACACGTTTCATGGCATCCCCGATATTAGCATCCGGGAAACGCCCCATTTGGTCTGCCGAAATAACATTCGATACGCCTACGGCACTCTGTTGTTGAGAAAGCGCCTTCTGCTGTCCCTTCACAATCCCGTATACCACCAACTCTTCTACTTCCAACCCCTCTTCGATATTGAAATTGACATCAAGATTCACACCCGGTTGAATATCGATATTGGTTACATACGGTTGATAACCTATAAACGATACGGTTATCTCCTGCCGCCCTGCAGGAATACCCGGAATATAAAAGAAACCGTTAGCGTCGGCAATCGCCCCCATATTCAGTTCGTTCAGCCAGATCGTCGCTCCCGGCAAAATCATCCCGCTATTATCCACTACTCGGCCGTTAATCGCCCCATCCCGTTGTTTCTGGTCATTTATCGCTTCACTTCCCGCAACAGCAGCAGAGGGAGTCGCAGCAAAAAGAGGGACCGAAAACAATGTCAAAACACACGATAAAATAGTAAACGTTTTTTTCATACTTAAGGTCTTTTAAGTTTATTATTCAGTTTCTAATT
>DVIX01000059.1 GCA_018710935.1 Candidatus Avirikenella pullistercoris
GCTCGAAGATTATTTCCGCAATCTGCAAGCAGATGCAACCATCGCATACCTGAGGGCCCTTAAACAAAAATCATTGCTGAAAATCCAACAATCCTCTTATGAACAGATGGAACAACTCGCCCATGCCGACAGCATCCGTTTCCGGCTCGGCGAAATTATGGAAGTCAATGCCCGGCAATCGAAACTCGAAGCGGCTACCATGCAAAACGACGTATATTCGAGCGAAGGAGAATTGCAGGAAATACTAATACAATTAGCTCTACTGCAAGGAAACACAAGTACGGAAATACCGGATTCGATTACCGGAAAACTGACTTACCTCAAACGCGATTTCAATTTACCTCTCCTTATCGTAACCGCTCAGAATAACCGGGCAGACCTGCAAGCAGCCCTGAAATTTCAGGAAGTTTCCCAACAAAACCTTCGCTTAGCTAAAGCCAACCGCATCATGGACTTAGGAATCAACTTGGGCGGAAGCTACTCCTCAACGGTCAAAAATGAAATAGCCCCTGCTCCATCCTTTAAAGGTTTCACTGCCGGAATCAGCATCCCCTTAAAATTTTCAGGTATAAATAAAGGAGAAGTAAGGGCAGCACAATATGCCGTTGCACAAAGTGAAAAACAGTACGAAGCTATCGAACTGCAAATCGATTCGGAAGTAACACAGGCCTATCAAAAATATGTGACGGCATGCCGCCAAATAGAACAATTCAATACAGGACTACTCGATGATGCAAAAATGATTCTCGAAAAAAAAATATACAGCTATAAACGGGGAGAAACCAGCATTCTCGAAGTTCTTAACGCCCAGCGTACCTACAATGATATTCAAGCCAGTTTCAACGAAACACTTTACAACTGTGCAGTAGCATTGGTAGAATTGGAACGTGCATGCGGTATATGGGATATAGAAATTTAACCTCTCCGACTGAAATCGATACACATTTTACGATACTTCGATATACGGAAACCCGATTTACTGACAAAAACAAAGATACTTGTCCGCACCGGACAAAAACATTCTGCTATTTTGCCAAACTTGCCATTTTCCCTAATAATGGCACAGAATTTGAAGATAATCTATTGTATTAAATTTATTTTAACCATGGATACTCAAAAAATTACAATGGGAGGAAATCCGGTTACTATTATAGGAACCCAACTTAAAATAGGTGATAAAGCTCCCGATTTCACCGTAACAGACAATAATCTGAATCCGGTATCATTGAATCAATACAAAGGAAAAGTCATTATCATCAGTACTTTCCCTTCTGTCGATACACCGGTATGCGCATTGCAGAATATCCGATTCAACAAAGAAGCAGCCAATTTAGGGGATGATGTCATTATCTTGTCGATTTCCGAAGACTTGCCTTTCGCACAAAAACGGTTTTGTGCCGTTGAAGGAATTAATAACGCCCATGTTTTCTCCGACTACAAAGACCTCGATTTCGGAATGAAATACGGTTTTGTAATCAAAGAATTAAGGCTTCTGGCAAGAGGAGTAATCATAATCGACAAAAACGGAATTATCAGATATATCGAAAAGGTATCTGAAATAACTCACGAGCCGGATTATGAGAAAGCATTGAAAGTAGTGAAAGAACTATTATAAACGATATAATATAAACTATTCTATACAAAATTTTATTCAAAATACTATTCAATAACTTATGCAAGATAATCAGATGATTTGCTTTTTTTAAATTATCGTATCGTAAATTTTATCAAGAAGGGCAGGCTTTTAGGCCTGCCCTTTATTTTCTGAAATAACCGAAAAACCCTACCCTTTAAAACGGAATATTATGTAAATTGAAAAGTGTTTGTTACCTTCGTACATAAATAAACCTAATATAAACGAAACTTATCAGAACGTGGAATCATTAAGACAAATATACCGTATCGGCAACGGACCGTCCAGCAGCCACACCATGGGTCCGAAAAAAGCAGCCGAAATGTTCCTTGCCCGTACTCCCGGAGCAGACAGTTATAAAGTAACATTATACGGCAGTTTAGCTGCCACGGGTAAAGGGCACATGACAGATATCGCCATATTGAAAGTATTGTCGGAAGCCGCACCTACCGAAATAATCTGGGAACCTAAAATCGTTCTCGACTTTCATCCGAACGGAATGAAATTCGAAGCTTACGATTATGGGCGCAAATTAATCGACAGTTGGACCATATTCAGTATCGGAGGAGGAAACCTCGCCAACGAAGAAACCAAAGCAGCCGACCAACCACAGGTTTACGATATGCATACCATTACCGATATACAGAAATGGTGTGAGAAAAACGGCACCTCTTACTGGGAATATGTAGAAGCCCGGGAAGGGAAAAAAATATGGGATTATCTGGCCGAAGTATGGGAAGTAATGAAAGCGGCAATATCCCGCGGGCTTAATGCAGAAGGCGTACTTCCCGGAGGATTGGGGGTACGAAGAAAAGCCGCAGATTATTATATTCGCTCCAAAGGCTATGTCGACTCCATGAAAAGCAGAGGTCTGGTTTATTCATACGCTCTTGCAACATCCGAAGAAAATGCTTCCGGCGGAGTCATCGTTACAGCTCCTACCTGCGGTTCCTGCGGAGTATTACCGGCAGTATTATACTATCAGAAAATGTCACGAGACTTTGCCGATATTCGTATTCTCCGAGCACTCGCAACAGCAGGGCTATTCGGTAATGTCGTAAAAACCAATGCATCCGTATCGGGAGCAGAAGTAGGATGCCAGGGAGAAGTAGGTGTAGCATGCGCTATGGCAGCAGCAGCATCCTGCCAACTCTTCGGAGGTTCCCCTTCCCAAATCGAATATGCCGCCGAAATGGGTTTGGAGCATCACTTGGGACTGACCTGCGACCCTGTATGCGGATTGGTACAGATTCCATGTATCGAACGAAATGCTTATGCGGCGGCAAGAGCCCTTGACGCCAATATATATGCTACATTCTCAGACGGGATACATCGTGTCTGTTTCGATCGCGTAGTGGAAGTGATGAAAGAAACAGGGCACGACCTGCCTAACCTTTACAAAGAAACAGCCGAAGGAGGATTGGCAAAAAACATGCATCTGCAAAACGATTGCGAAGTATGTAAATGCTATCCTGAATAAGATTTTCCAATTATCAACAAAGCCTTACAGAAACAGCCCAAGGTTGTAATCCCTGGGAAATGGCCTGTAAGGCTTTCTTTACATTGAAAGCAGAATCTACCCTTAAAAGGCTTCCGTCATATTCATATATACTTGTACTCCTTTTACGCCCTGCGCTTTCCCTACATCGAGCCTGAAATTCTTACGAGGCTGCATCTGTACCCGCAATCCTACTCCGTAATTTAATTTCCATTTTGTCCATTTCGCCGGAGTATTCCCAATCGTTCCCGTTCCTACCCAGGTAACGAATCCGAGTTTAGACAAGAAACGCCCCCTTTTTAAATCCTCCTCCGTTCCGAACATCTGTCGGTATTCCACAATCCCATATGCCATAGATTTATCCCTGTATTGCCCGACAAAATACCCCCTTAAATCAAAAGGCGAACCGAACGTAGGCAATTCCGTAAAAGGAATATTATTAAACCCTATCTGTGTTTTTGCCGTCCATGCCAATACCGCTCTCCGAAATAGCGGCTGGAACTGGCGGTATTCCAATTCCAATATCTGGTAATTATATGCTCCGCCAAAATATTTCCCATAAAAACGCCCTATACCGCTCAAAAAAAGCCCTTCATTCGGAGTAGCTACATCATCCCGCGTATCGTATTGTAAAATAGCACCAATCCCCACATTCATATATTTAGGCCGGAATTTCAGGAAATAAGGGTCTTGCTGCATCAGCGGATTGATATTCCACGAACGGGAATAATTGATATCCAACAAAGGACCGGTATAAAGATTCGGACGTACTTCCCATACAAAACGAGGATTGAAAACAATCGTTTCCTTATGATAACGAGTAGTTTGTTTCCCTCGTTCCGGAATACTTTCAATAGCCTCATACCCTTTCCCGTAATAATGGGCAGGTTCATTACGGTAACTATATGAAGCATAAATCCTAAACTTATTGGCATTGAAAAAGAAAGTTCCCGCTCCTGCGACAACAATCGTTCCGTTGATAGAAATATTAATTCCTGCCGGCAAATAAGAACGTTGGGACAATGTATCGTTTTTATTCATCCGGAAGGTAGCCAATACAGCTCCTCCTATTCCTAAAGAGGCTTCCGGATTATAAGACGGCCCCCCGAATACCGATAGCCACACCTTCTTCCCTGCACGGACAGAATCCCTGTGCATCTGGCGAAGATATGCTTTTTGTTGGCGCGGCGGCAACGAATCCAATATCAAACTCGAAGCAGAATCCTGCAATAAAACCCGTTCCTGCTCCTGCTGTTCATAAATATAAGTTCCTTCCCCGCTTATCCTTGAATTTTCAGTTTGGGCTGTTCCTCTTATTCCTATTATTATAAAGAGCAAGAAAAACAAGGTCGTCTTTTTACACATAAATACAATATTTTACAGGCTGTAAGAATAAGAAATTATCTGTCAACCTTTTACAACTCTTCACTTACCTTAACTACCTCTATCCCCGCCCGTCTAAGCAAATCGATCCCGTCCTCGGAATGATAATCGTCGCAAAACACTACCCGGACAATTCCTGCCTGTATGATTAACTTCGCACACTCGATACAAGGAGATGCCGTTACATACAAAGTAGCTCCTTCACTGCTGTTACTGCTTTTCGCCACTTTCGTAATAGCATTGGCCTCAGCATGCAACACATACGGTTTCGTACGCCCGCTCTCATCCTCGCATATATTCTCGAACCCCTGAGGAGTGCCATTATAACCATCCGAAATAATCATCTTATCTTTTACGATAAGTGCTCCTACCTGACGCCTGACACAATAGGAATTTTCGGCCCATATTCTGGCCATCTTAATGTAACGGACATCTAATTTTCGTTGTTTTTCTTCCTGATACCCTCCCATAAACTTACCGCTTATAAACTTAACAAACCGATTTAACGGAGGTAAATATAATGCAATTCTCTAAAATAAGAAATTATTATACGGATAACGGGCCTGATGTATGCCACGAATCACCGCATACAAATTGCGCTTGAAAGTCTCCAAATTGATTTTCTCTTTTGCAGAAATAAAGACACATCCGGCCTGCATCTTTCCCATCCAGGTATTCATCAACTCTTCCAAAGGAATATTCTCTTTTTTCATTGGCGTAAGGTCATCCTCTTCTTTAGGCACATGACGATAAGTATCTATCTTATTAAATACTACAAAGACCGGTTTATCTCCCGCTCCGATTTCCTGCAATGTCTTATTGACCACATTCAACTGATCTTCAAAATTGGGATGGGAAATATCTACGACATGTACTAATAAATCGGCCTCCCGCACCTCATCCAATGTCGATTTAAAAGACTCGACCAACTGATGCGGCAATTTACGGATAAACCCTACCGTATCGCTCAACAAAAACGGGATATTGTCTATAACTACTTTACGGACCGTAGTATCGAGTGTTGCGAAAAGTTTATTTTCTGCAAATACATTACTTTTCGCCAATATATTCATCAAAGTAGATTTTCCCACATTCGTATAACCTACCAATGCCACACGTACCATTTCACCCCGTCCGCTCCGCTGTACGCTCATCTGCCTGTCTATCTTCTTCAGTTCTTCCTTCAGCCGGCTTATTTTATCACGGATAATACGACGGTCCGTTTCTATCTCACTTTCTCCCGGTCCACGCATTCCGATTCCTCCCCGTTGCCGCTCCAAGTGAGTCCACATACCTGTCAGCCGAGGCAAAAGATATTGATATTGCGCCAATTCAACTTGCTTTTTTGCATAAGCCGTAGCCGCCCTTTTCGCAAAAATATCCAATATCAGGTTAGTTCTATCCAATATTTTCACACCAAGCGATAACTCTATATTACGAAGTTGGGAAGGCGATAACTCATCGTCGAAAATAACACAGTCTATTTCATGTTCAATTACATATTCTTTTATCTCGCTTAATTTACCTGCCCCCACATAACTTTTCTGATTGATAACCGGCAATTTCTGAGTAAATTTTTTCAGAGTTACCGCCCCTGCTGTCTGAGCTAAAAATTCCAACTCATCCAAATATTCATTTACCTGGCGGTCCGTTGCTGTTCCGCTAATTACCGAAACCAACACCACCCGTTCCGCCTTATCTTCTATTAATTTATTTCTATCCATATATTACTAACAATCATTAAAAACCCTCTGTCTTGCAGTAAAGAAGACAGAGGGTTCTCTATATCTATTTTATTTCATTCCGTACCTCAACGGCTATGATTTTATATACGGAAGTCAATCGGAACGATAATAATTACACGTACCTTTTTACCACGTTGTTCACCCGGAGTCCATTTCGGAGATTTAGAGATAACACGTATCGCTTCATCGCTCAAAGATTTATCCGGACTTGTCAACACCTCAATCTGACTGGGAGAACCATCTCTCTCCACAATAAACCGAACAACTACACGCCCCGTGATATTATTCTGTTCTGCTTCAGGAGGATAAACTATATTTTTAAGCACCCATTCTCTAAATGCACTTACATCACCACCCTCAAACTGCGGCATTTTTTCTACCTTGATAACCGGTTGGTCTTCTGCAAGCAACGTTTCTTCTTCACGGGTTGCCAACGGTTGAATTTCAACAACAGCTGTTTCTTCACTAAACTCAGTATTGAAAGCAGAAAGGTCACTTTGTACAGTAATCTTATTATCCATAACCTCCAAAATGTCGGAAACGACCGGAGCTGCTACTTTAGGAGCTTCTGTTTTGGGAGGTTCTTCCTGACGGGTAATTTCTACCACTTCTTGTTCTACAACCTCAGTGTTTTCTTCAATGATTTCAATTTCAACTTCCGATTGACTCCAGTTGAACAGACCGATCATAACAGCCAGTGTTATCACAAGCCCTATCAGCAAAAAAATGCTTTTCTTATTCTGGAGATCGGCTTTGGGTGATTTTTTCAATTCCATTGTTAATATATTTTTAAACGTTTTTCAAGGTTATTTAAGTCCGCTATAGTAGCCCGTTTTCATTTTACAAAAATGATAAAAATATTCGAAACAAAAAAGTGTATCACTTAAAAAATACAAATTTTATATTCCTTTCCTTTAATTTCTATCGTTTTAATCCGCTTACACTACATTATTCAAAAGTAATTTTCGGGATTACGGCACAAATATATTACTTTTTATCTAATTTAAATTAGAATCTGTTTATTTTTTTTAACCTTTTTAACATTCTTTTTTACCGTTTTCTTATAGAGTTCCTTTTATCGAAACGGCAAAATCTGATTTTCAAGCATTTTCTTTTCATTTTCATTTTTTCTTTCCCCGATAAATTTTACAATGCCCGGTCATATTTTATCCATACAAATACAATATTTATCATAAGGTTGCGTACCTTTGCAGAAATTCAGATTTCAAGCAATTATGACAAAAGAGTGGCTATTCGGGAAAACATTGGCCGAGCTGGAAGAACTTGTCGTTTCTCGGGGATACAAAAAATTTACAGCCCGGCAAATTACAGACTGGCTATACAAAAAACAGGCTGTTTCACTGAATGAAATGACGAATTTATCTTTAAAAATGCGAAAAGAGTTATCTGCCGATTACGAAGTAGGCCATTTCCCCCCTGCCTCCGTACAATGTTCGACAGACGGCACAAAAAAATACCTTTTCCCTACTCTTTCAGGAGGATATATCGAATCGGCTTACATTCCGGACAAAAATCGGGCTACCCTCTGCGTATCCTCACAAGTAGGCTGCAAAATGCACTGTCTTTTCTGCATGACAGGACGACAAGGATTCGCCGCTCACCTTTCTGCTGGAGAGATACTGAACCAGATACGGTCTGTTCCGGAAAGTACTTCTCTAACCAATATCGTTTATATGGGGATGGGCGAACCGTTGGACAATCCGGACAACGTATTGAAAAGTTTAGAAATCATGACCTCCGACTGGGGATTCGCATGGAGCCCCACACGCATCACGCTTTCTTCAATCGGGATCATCCCGGCAATGAAACGATTTATAACAGAAAGCAATGTACACCTGGCAATAAGTTTGCATTCTCCTTTCGACAAAGAACGATTATCGCTAATGCCTGTTCAAAACAAATACAAAATAGCCGATGTGATCGCCGAAATCAAAAAACATGACTTTTCCCATCAACGAAGAGTCAGCTTCGAATATATTCTATTCAAGAGATTGAACGATACTCCAAAACATGCCGCAGAACTCGGAAAATTATTAAAAGGATTGGAATGCCGCATCAATCTGATCCGTTTTCATCGAATTCCAGACTCCCCGCTCTCGCCCTCGGATGAAACAACGATTCAACAATTCAGAGAAGCCATGAACAAACAAGGAATCATTACCACTGTACGTGCCTCCCGGGGAGAAGACATTTTTGCTGCTTGCGGGATGCTTTCTACCCAAGCAAAAAATAAAACGAAATAAATACCCGTTAATAAAATAATTTTTATTCCATATTCAATTCAACCGCTTTATGAAAAAATTTATCTTAATTTTTACCGCATTATTCCTCTCCTTGTCTGCTGCAAATGCCCAGACTAAAGGAATTCAATTCACGGAAGGCTCTTTCAGTGAGATTTTAAAAACAGCCGAAAAAGAGGGAAAACCTATTTTTATAGACGCATACGCTACCTGGTGCGGCCCTTGCAAATACATGGCCCAAAATATTTTTCCCGACGAAAAAGTAGGAAATTATTTCAACAAGACATTCGTCAACGCCAAATTCGACATGGAAAAAGGAGAAGGAGCCCGGCTACGCTCTCAATATAACGTAACAGCTTACCCTACTTTCTTAATTCTCGACTCTGACGGAAACGAATTAGGTCGGCTCATAGGAGGAGCTCCCGCAGAAGAATTCATAAAAAAAATCCGGACTGTATTGGAAACAGGCCTGACTAAAAAATAATTTTCTACTAAGATCATAAAAACAGAAAAGCTGTCCGGTAAATTTTCGGACAGCTTTTTCAACAAAATTCCATATATTTACAATAAACTCAACGAATTTACTAAAAGCCGCCAAAATTTATCTACTGTTTCAATATTCAGCATCTCTCCCGGCGAGTGTACTTTCTTAATAGTAGGGCCGATAGAAATCATTTCGAGCTGCGGATATTTTTTCAGGAAAAGGCCGCATTCAAGCCCTGCATGAATCGCTTTCACCTTTGCCTGTTCATTAAACAGCCGATAATATATATCTTTAAAAACAACCAATAAAGGAGAACTTATCACAGGCGTCCAACCAGGATAGCCTTCACTGAACACTACATTTGCCCCATAAGTCTGGAACACGGTAGCTACCATCCGTGAAACATACTGTTTCTTCGATTCAATAGAACTTCTTTGGCTGGTGGAAATCACAATCCGTCCATCCTTTATCTTTACTGAAGCGAGATTGGTACTCGTTTCTACAAAATTTTCAATATCCTGGCTCATTGCAATCACGCCATTCGGGCATACGAACATCGCATTTATCAAATTCCGGGCAATATCCGGAGCTATTGCCGACTGCCGACTACCGGACTGTTTTATATTAAACTGTATATCCGGCTCCGTAACATGATATTCGGCCTTTACCACCTGAAAATAATCGAAAAACGCTTTTTTCAACTCCTCTTCATGGGATGCAGGGACTGCAACACAAGCCATTGCTTCGCGAGGAATTGCATTCCGAAGGTTTCCCCCGTCGATATCCGACAACAACACCCCGTATTTATCCATAACACTATGTAAGAAACGGGCCAATAAAATATTCGAATTCGCCAATCCCCGGTTGATATCATCCCCGGAATGACCACCCTGCAAACCTTTTATCTCCAATTTCAAAGTTTTCATATTATCATCAGGAAGGGGTATTTCGCTATATTCGAATTCGGCCACCGTATCGATTCCTCCCGCACAACCGATAAATATCTCTCCCTCATCTTCCGAATCGAGGTTAATTAGATAATTTCCGGTCAGCATATCGTCTCCCAATCCGAACGCTCCGGTCAATCCAGTCTCCTCATCTACGGTAAAGAGGCATTCCAAAGCAGGATGTTCCAAATCTTCAGCCGCCAAAATAGCAAGCTGAACCGCCACTCCTATACCGCAATCCGCTCCGAGTGTCGTACCCTTTGCTTTCACCCACCCATTATCGATATATGCCTGAATGGGATCGGTATCGAAATTAAACACTACATCGTTGTTCTTCTCACATACCATATCGACATGACTCTGCAAAATAACCGTCCCCGAAGAATCGTTCGTCGCTTTTTTCTTAATGACGATATTTCCAATCTTATCCTGCTTCCACTCCAAAGAATGAGTTTTTGCAAAACGGATTAAATAATCCAATATCTTATCTTCTTTCTTGGAAGCACGAGGTATCTGGGTAATCTCATAAAAATACCCCCATACGGAAGAAGGTTCCAACTCTTTTATCAATTGCATGACAATATATTTTAATTCAATACAACAAAATCACAGATTCAACTTTTCACAACATTTGAGGTAAAGGCGATAACAGAGAAAACCGGTAAGCAACCCCAACAAAGTTCCGAAAAATATATCCAATGGATAATGCACTCCCAAATAAATACGACTGTATGCAACAACTGCTGAAAAAATAAATATAAACCACGTGAACCAACGTTTCCGCAATATGAGCGAGGAAAACAGGGCCACCCCGAAACTATTGGCAGCATGGGCGGAAACCGTACCGTACAAACCTCCTACATATCCCCGTACCGTATATACCATTCCTTCCAACAACGGTTCATGGGTAGGACGAAATTTAGGCGTATAATGTTTGAACAACCCCGATACCTGGTCGGCAATCAACACAATCAAAGCAATAAAAACAATCGTCAGCAACAAACGTTTTACCGGCATAACCTTATAAAACAGGAATATCGCCAACAATCCTACCGGAATAAAAATCAATTTACTGGAAAAAATCCACATTACATTATCGAGAAATATTCCTCCGTCACCATTCAACGCAAGCAACAGCTGCCTGTCCAATTCCAATATCCGTTCTCCCATTACGGTATATATTTATGATTTTTAAGCGCTAAATAATAATACTGAATATAAGCCTTATAACGCTCCTCCTCTACGGTAATATCCGGTTCATCTTTCAGATTATCCTTTTTCAGATAATCAGTACGATAATTATAAACCCCGACCAATTCCTTGTCACTGAACTGATACATCAAAGAATCGGTCACCACATTATAGACATTCCCGTTATAATTTACCACGAAAGGTTGAGACTCCGGCACATTTATCACATCCCGTCCAAAAGCGAAGAACGGTTTATCATACCCCAGCATAGCCAGTAAAGTAGGCATGATATCCACATGCGCCATAACGGTATTATCCCGCCCCGCCAATCCAGCAGACGGCATATAGAAAAAGACAGGAACCGCATAATTATAAGGAGCACTCAGATATTTTTCATTATCCGCACCCGAACCATGATCGGCCGTAATAATAAACAACGTATTATCAAACCACGGTTCTTTTTCCATTTTTTTGAAAAGTTCGCTCAATGCATAATCGCTGTAAGCTATTACCCGATCTATCGGTTCTTTTCCTTCCGGGAAACGATTTTCCATTCCCGGCGGCAAAATAAAAGGATGATGGGACGAAAGAGAGAAAAACGTTGCAAAGAACGGCTGCGGCAATTCATTCAGGCACTCTTCCACAAAAGGCATGAATTTATGATCCCAGATTCCCCATTTCCCGTCGAAATCCCCTTTCCCGTACCGTTCCTCATAATCTTCTCTCGAATAAAACTTTTCGATTCCCGCCATCTCCCCGAAAGCCACGAAACTCATCGAAGTACGTGCCGCTCCATGTAAGAAAACAGTGGTATATCCCAACTCTTTCAGACAAGCCGGCAACGCATGATAAGTCCCTACCGATTGAGGCATCGACAGAAAATTCTTCTTAAACGAAGGAATAGAACCCCACATAGCCGGCATAGCATCTATACTCCGCCCTCCACTCTGGTAAGCATTCGTAAACAAAAGCCCATGGTTAAACAAAGAATCGAGAAACGGTGTAAAAGATACCGCATCAGGAGCGAACTGATCGGAAAGCGATTTGATATGGGCAGAGCCGAAACTCTCCAAAACAATCAACATAATATTCGGACGCCCCGGCAAGCTGATTACACCGCTATCCACAGATTGGCGCACCGGACTGAAAAGTTTCTCCGCCTCTTCATCACTCATATATTTCGGAGCATCCACCGATTTATGAATCGTGCGAAGTAAACAAAACGGATTACTCAATATCAACGAAGACTGATTCGGCCGGACAAACAATGTCGCATCGCTCATAGATATGGGGAAAGAAGCTGCCGACAGAGTATATCCCCGTATGGCAACAATCGCAAATCCTACCGAAAAAACCAGCAAAAATATCTGCAACCCATAATAAACCGGTTTAAAGACGATAAAACGGACACCCGGCTGAAAACGAATCAGTTTGAATCCCACAAAATAAAGAATCAACAATAAAACAATCCACAATATCACGCCTCCCCAATAATCTTTCAGAAATTCCAACATCAATCCGCCCATATTGCTTTCTCCGGCATAACGTAAATCATCCGAAGCAATCCGCGCCAATTTGAAAGGATAATAAAATATATCGGCGATATTGATAAGCAAGGCAATAGCGTTCGTTATAAGAAACAGGTACATCAAGAAAGACTGATATCCTTTCTTTTCCCTGAAATAAAACGGAATTAACGACAAGACGATAAAAGGCAGATTGACATAAAATATGGAACCCGAATCGAAAACCAATGCCCCTTTCAATATGGAAAAATAATCCGAAACAGATACCTCACCTATCAAATCACTATTATAGATCCAAAAAACAATTCGGCAGATTCCAAAAACTACAAAAAGTAAAAGAATCCTCAGTACCAACACGATATAATTATTCGATAAAATCTTTTTCACCGTTTTCCCTTTTATATTATGCTTGTAAAGTTAATATTTTTAAACCGAATGCAAAACAAGACGCCCCAAAGCTTTCAGAGATAAAATCCGATTCATAATATTTCCTTTTCTCTTTTAATTTGTTTTTGTTAAAAATAAATTATTATATTTGCAGTCTGAAAAAAATATAAAAAACTATAATACAATGAAAAGAACATTCCAACCGTCTCAACGTAAAAGAAGAAATAAGCATGGCTTCCGTGAAAGAATGTCTACTCCGAACGGACGTAAGGTATTAGCTGCAAGAAGGGCAAAAGGAAGAAAAAAATTATCTGTTTCCGACGAACCGAGATACAGATAATCTTGCTGAAAAAGATTGGAAGGACACGAAATTCGTGTCCTTTTTTGTTTAAATCATTAATATTCATTATATTTAAAAACATATTTCATATTAATACTTCTCAACCATAATCTATAAAATACTCCTATTATGCATAATACTATTATTCTATCTTTTATTATTGCGATTCTTTGTTTTCCATATCAATCGCACGCAACAGACAGTCCGGATAAAAAAGGAGAAAACCCTCCTTTTGCAAGTGCTACGGATTCACTCTCCTATTCTATGGGAATACTCTTAGGAGAACAGCTCTCTCCTTTCAGTTCTATCCGAGAAAAATTAAACCCGGGGATGATCGCCGACGGACTTATGGACGCTCTATCCGCAAAAACGAAAATAACACAAGAAGAAGCTTCGAGCATCTTAAACTACTTCTTTACCTTTGTCCTTCCCCGACAAAATCAATCGGAAGGCGAAGAATATCTGGAAAATATCAAAAACGGTAATCCGGCCATTCAGGAAACGCCATCCGGACTCCTTTACGAAATTATTATCCCCGGTAATCCCGAAAAGATTCCAACAGAAAACAGCTATGTCGTAGTAAACTATACCGGAAGCCTTCCGAACGGAGATATTATCGATTCTTCATACGACAAGGACGGGCCTGTCGAATTTCAGCTAAACAATGTTATCGAAGGCTGGACAGAAGCCCTACAGCTTATCGGCGAAGGAGGCAAAATCAATATCTGGCTGCCATCCTCATTGGCATACGGACAACAAGGTGCCGGCATAGTCGGCCCCAATCAGGCCATCTCTTTCGAAATAGACTTATTGGAAGTAAAAGACGAATAATTTGTTGCTATATTAACGGAGAAGGAATTGCTTTATATAAAACAGTTCCTTCTTTACTTTTATCCATTATTCATACATTTGCGTTCTCTCAGCTTTTTCAAAATAAAAAACGGTTAAAAGGAAAATCCATTTAACCGTCTCAAACATTCATCCGCCTCAATATCCCTAATCAATATTAACCGCTTTTTTATTTTTAATCATCTGATGCAGATTGAATCCCAAAACAAAAAGCTGCTGGGTAGAAACACCCCCCGCAGGAGTATAATGGAAAACAAAATCCGCTTTGACAGAAAGAAACTTTTTCTTCCACTGCCATGAAATATCCGTCCGGTTATAGCGATCGCTTTGATAGAACGGAGACCCCCAATAAAGATCCCCCCCATATTGCCGGTAATACATCATTTGTGAATCCCCGAAGTAATAAGCATTTCTTAACCCAAAGCCTTTCCAACGCAAAGCGACATCCAACTGCCATCCTAAATGATTTATCCAACTGCTCTCCTGTTCCAAAAACCGTTTCCGCTCCATCGACGACATCGTTCCGAAAGTCACCCGGGCTTCACTTAAAAACGGCAATATTTTCGCCAAATCAGTTCCCACATACACATTATAATAGTTCCGTTCGAAAAGATAAGAATCTTTCAATTTGTAATCGTTCTTATAATGATTCATCGAAGCATTTATACCGGCAAGAAACAACTTATCCCAAAAAGTATATTCCGAAGAACCGCATATCATAAATTCATCTATTCTCAATTTCTGGTTTTGCCCGTACCAATCTATGAAAAGTTCGACATATCCTGTCCTTTTTCTGTTTTGGTATTGCAACATTAAACCGTCAATATTGGAATTAAAGAAATTAAACTCTTCCCGAAAGAAACTCAAAGGATATTTTGCAATAGAATTACTGCGTGGAAATGCTCCGGCATAAACTCCGAAGTTATCGTTTTTAAACCGGTAATAAACCGTATAATCGGCTTTGGTAAGAAAGGTCGAATCTCCCAAATCCTGTACCATGTCTGCCCCTACCATAAAAGTATGTTTTTCTCCCAGACGAATACCTACCTCCGGAGCCAATTTTACAGCAAACCGGGTACGGGATCCTTCCCATGGATCACTCGCTTCCAGATTATCGAAATAAAACCCGAAATCCACTTTATACACGAAATTTTCCTGTCCTTTTACCGTTCCCGAGACAAACAAACAGAACAATCCAATAATTCCGTATCTCAAAATTTTTTTCATAACTTTTTCAAATTGAGAAACAAAAATAAAAATTATTTCATTCCTCTACAACGGTCCCTCGATAATAATCCCTCCATTTTGGAAATAAGCTAAAAAAACATACTTTTGTGCGATTCATAAATCCGACAACTACGTCCGGAACAAAATAGAAGCGAATGCTTTACAAGGCAACCACCGGTTCCGAACCATTCTCTCCTAAAAATATGATAACCTATTTCGATCAATACAAAGAACATTACCGTTCCATTATCCGTTTAGGAATCCCGATCGTAATCGGACAGATAGGGATTGTCCTGGTCGGATTGGCCGATAATATCATGGTTGGCCAATTCAATACGCTCGACCTTGCTGCAGCCTCTTTCGTAAACAGCTCTTTCAACATTCCCATCCTTTTCGGATTGGGATTTTCTTACGGACTGACACCCCTTGTCGGACAATATTTCGGACGCAAAAATCCTGTCAAGGTCGGACAACTATTACGGAATAGCTTATTGGTCAACCTATTTATAGGAATACTGCTAACCTTGATTATGGGTATATTCTATCTGAATATCGAGAAAATGGGACAACCCGAAGAACTACTTCCAAAAATACGCCCCTATTTTTTGCTTCAATTATCCTCTTTAATATTCGTAATGCTTTTCAACGCATTCAAACAATTCTCCGACGGTATTACGAATACCCGAACTCCTATGTTTATCATGCTTTCCGCAAACCTACTCAATATTATCGGGAACTATATTCTGATTTACGGTAAATTAGGATGCCCGGCATTGGGCGTAACCGGAGCCGGCATCTCCACCCTCATTTCCCGAATAGGTATGCTGACCGCTTTTATTATCCTTTTTCGTAAGAATAACGTTTACCGTCCCTATTTAGAAGGATATAAAACCACCCTATACAATAAAAAAGATATCCTTTCGCTAAATAAAATGGGATGGATGGTAGGGATACAAATGGGCTTGGAAACCAGCCTATTCAGTTTAACCGGAATTATGGTAGGCTGGATAGGCAGTATTGCATTGGCTGCCCATCAGGTAGTTGTGGCAATCTCTACACTGGGTTTTATGGTCTATTATGGAGTGGGTGCTGCCATATCCGTTCGTATTAGTAACTTTTTCGGACAAGGCGATTTAACCAATATCCGCAAAACCACTATGGCAGGATTTCACCTTATCATCGTGTTGGCAATATTGGCATCCTCTCTGTTTTTCTTTTCCCGCCATTCCATCGGTTGGCTATTTACCCAATCGGGGGATGTCGTACAACTGGTATCTACCCTTATTCTCCTATTGCTCGCTTTCCAGATAGGAGACGCTTTGCAAATCACATACGCCAACTCTTTACGAGGAATCAGCGACGTGGTATCTATGGCCGTAATTTCATTTATCGGTTATTTCGTCATAGCCCTTCCTATATGCTATGTCTGCGGATTTATACTGGATTGGGGAATTGTAGGAATATGGACAGGTTATCCTATCGGATTGGGAATAACCGGCTTAATGTTATGCGCCCGCTACTACTATATTACCGGTAAAATGGCAAAAACACAAAAACAAATCAATTAATCACAAGAAAACTTCTACTTTTTTCTCTTTCTTTTTTACAAAATTTCTGGAATAATAATTTTCCGAAGAAGTTATCATATTCCATAACCCCACATGCAACCTACTTTTATCAGATTCTCCGTTCCTGTATTTCTAAAATTCTGCAATACAAATTTTCCTACATACATAAAAAGAGAGGGTAAATTGTTTACCCTCTCTTTTCTATCTCGGAAATTACTTTCCTCTATTTAACACGTTTTACTTTTGCATAGCCATAAATCGCTTCATCGCCCAATTCTTCCTCAATGCGAAGCAACTGGTTATATTTAGCCATACGGTCGGAACGGCTCATAGAACCGGTCTTAATCTGTCCGGAATTAGTTGCTACGGCAATATCTGCAATAGTAGTATCTTCCGTTTCGCCTGAACGGTGAGAGGTAACAGTCGTATAACCTGCACGGTGAGCCATTTCGATTGCATCGAAAGTTTCAGTAAGCGAACCGATCTGGTTTACTTTAATAAGAATGGAGTTACCGCAACCCAATTCGATACCTTTTTTCAAGAAATCGACATTCGTTACAAACAGGTCATCTCCTACCAACTGGCATTTATCACCGATTTTATCGGTAAGTAACTGCCAACCTTCCCAGTCGTTTTCAGCCATACCGTCCTCGATAGAATCGATCGGATAACGACTGATAAGACCGCTCAGATACTCAACCTGTTGTTCTCTTGTAAGAACGGCACCGCGTTCGCCTTCGAAAATCTTATAGTTGTATTTACCGTCCTGGTAGAATTCGGAAGAAGCACAGTCAAGTCCGATAGATACTTGTCCGCCTTCTTCTTTACGTCCCGGTGTATAACCGGCCGCTTTAATCGCTTCGATAATGGAATCCAAAGCATCTTCCGTTCCGTTCAAAGTAGGAGCGAAACCGCCTTCATCACCCACGGCAGTGCTTAAACCACGTTTGTGAAGCACGTTTTTCAACGCATGAAACACTTCTGCACCCATACGAACTGCTTCACGAATAGAAGGAGCACCGACCGGACGAATCATAAATTCCTGAAAAGCAATCGGAGCATCCGAATGGGAACCGCCATTGATAATGTTCATCATCGGAACAGGCAATACTTTTGCGTTAGTACCTCCCATATAACGATACAACGGCATTCCTAAATAATCGGCAGCAGCTTTTGCAACAGCCAAAGAAACGCCCAATATAGCATTCGCTCCCAATTTGCTCTTTGTAGGAGTGCCATCCAAAGCAATCATGGTACGGTCGATACCAACCTGATCCGTTACTTCCATCCCTACGATTTCTTTTGCAATGATGTCGTTAACATTCGCAACTGCCTTCAAGACTCCTTTACCTCCGAAACGCGCTTTGTCGCCATCACGCAATTCCAATGCTTCATGTTCACCTGTAGATGCTCCGGACGGTACGGCAGCACGGCCGCTTGCACCAGATGCTGTAACTACTTCCACTTCCAATGTAGGATTTCCACGAGAGTCCAATATCTCTCTTGCATGTACACTAATAATATGTCCCATAATCAAAAAAATTGTTTATTTATTTAAAACATTTAAAGCTCAAATCTATTGTTTCCCCGAAAACATACTTCTATACCTGACAACGATTACCTTTATTTTTCAGAAAGATATAGTACTGTTATCGTTTTAACAAGGGATAAAATTACAAAAGAAATTCTTTATTTTAAAAAAAATTACCTAATAATTGAATCCAATCGTTTTTTACATTTATCTACAAATAGAAATTCATAATCGTTTTCATTCTTCAGCCTGAAAATTTCAGACTCTCCATTCCGAGAAAAACAGCTTTCTCCCTTTCCTTTATTTTCACTATAAGGGAATGTCATAAAAAAGGCCATACTGAACTGTATGGCCTTTTTTTATCATTGAAATATCGATTTCAAAACTATTTAGCAGGAGTTTCTGCAGGAGCCGGAACTTCCGGTGCAGCCCCTTCCACTTCTGGAGCGACTTCCACCACTTTTTCTGCCTTTTCTGCTTTTGCTTTCGGAGCTTTTTCCGCTTTCGGCTCAGCAGTTTCAGCAGCTTTCTTTTTACCGGAACCACGACGGGTTTTCGGTTTAGCAGGAGCTTTGGCTTCTTTTACATAAGTTTCATTAAAATCAACCAATTCGATAAAACAGGTTTCTGCAGCGTCGCCTTGACGGAAACCGGTTTTTAAAATACGGGTATATCCACCCGGACGATCTCCCACTTTCGGAGCGATATTGCGGAACAATTCCGTAACCGCTTCTTTTTTCTTCAAATAGCTGAATACTATACGGCGAGAATGAGTAGTATCATCTTTCGCTTTTGTAATCAACGGCTCAACATAAGGCCTCAACGCTTTTGCTTTAGCCAAAGTAGTGTTGATACGTTTATGCATAATCAGCGATACCGCTAAATTCGAAAGTAATGCTTTCCTGTGCGAGCTGGTTCTGCCTAAATGATTTATTTTCTTATTGTGTCTCATCTTTATTAAGTAGTATAAAAATTAATGTAGTAAAAACCTTTTGCAAAGACAGCTTTCTTCAAACCTTAGTCTTTGTCCAGTTTATACTTGGAAACGTCCATGCCGAAATGAAGATTCAGATTGGCAAGCAATTCATCCAACTCGGATAAAGATTTCTTTCCGAAATTTCTGAATTTCAGCAAGTCGTTTCTTTGGAAACGTACCAACTCGCCTATGGTCTCCACCTCTGCAGCTTTCAGACAATTCAATGCACGAACTGAAAGGTCCTGCTCTGTCAATTTTGTTTTCAGAAGTTGGCGCATATGCAGCACATCTTCATCAAACTCCTCAGAACTTGCCTTCTCTTCTACATCCAAAGTAATACGTTCATCAGAGAACAGCATCAAATGATGAATCAAAATTTTCGCAGCTTCTTTCAACGCATTTTTAGGATGAATCGAACCATCTGTCGTTATCTCGATAGTTAATTTTTCATAGTCCGTTTTTTGCTCTACACGGAAGTTCTCTACCGAATATTTTACATTCTTGATAGGTGTATGTATAGAGTCAATCGGAAGCAGGCCGATTTCTGCATCTGCCGGCTTATTCTCTTCAGCAGGAACATAACCTCTACCCTTTCCTATTGTGAACTCCATCTGGAATTTCACATCAGGCTCCAAACGACAAATAACAAGCTCTGGATTAAGCACTTTAAAGCCGCTTAAGAAGTTAGAAAAATAACCTGCAGTCAATTCTGTAAGTCCTGTTACATTTACTGTAACCTTTTCGCTGTCGGTATCTTCTGCTACCTTAACGAAACGTACCTGTTTCAGGTTCAGGATAATGTCGATCATCTCTTCCATTACGCCCGGAATAGTATCGAATTCATGCGATACCCCCGGAATCTTAACAGAAGTAATAGCATATCCTTCCAAAGAAGAGAGAAGGATACGCCGTAATGCATTACCTACCGTCATACCGAAACCCGGCTCCAACGGACGGAATTCAAAACGTCCGAAAGAAGCTGTAGATTCAAGCATGATAACCTTATCAGGTTTTTGAAAAGCTAGTATTGCCATAATTCTAGTAGGGTGTTATATTACTACTTCGAGTACAATTCGACAATTAATTGTTCGGTAATATTTTCCGGAATTTCTTCACGTTCCGGTTTCTGAAGGAATTTACCAGCCATAGCTGCAGAATCCCATTCAAGCCACGGGAAACGGTTGATTCTTCCGCTCAAAGAGTCCTGAATTACCTCCAATGATTTGGATTTCTCACGAACACCTACAATATCGTTTGCCTTCAACAGGTAAGAAGGAATATTTACTACATTACCGTTCACTACGATATGCCTGTGAGAAACCAACTGGCGCGCAGCAGCACGAGTCGGTGCAATACCCAAACGGTAAACTACATTGTCCAAACGGCATTCGAGCAGTTTCAACAAGTTTTCACCGGTAATACCTTCCAAACGCAAAGCTTCGTCAAACAGTTTACGGAATTGTTTTTCCTGTATTCCGTATATTGCTTTTGCTTTTTGTTTTTCTTTCAACTGAATACCGTACTCTGAAAGTTTTTTGCGTTTACGAGCCAACCCATGTTGTCCGGGAGGAAAGTTCTTTTTCTCAAAAGACTTGTCTGCCCCGAAAATCGGTTCTCCAAATTTTCTGGCTACTTTTGTTCTAGGTCCAATATATCTTGCCATTATTCAAATTATTAATTTAACTTTTATAAAAATTGTGGTTAGGAAAAAGAGTGTATAAATTCAATTAAACACGTCTTCTGCTGGGAGGACGACATCCATTGTGAGGAAGCGGGGTAACATCGATAATCTCGATAACCTCGATTCCGGCACCGTGAATGGTACGAATAGCAGACTCTCTTCCCGCACCCGGACCTTTTACATATACTTTCACCTTACGCAATCCCAAATCGTATGCAACTTTCGCACAATCCTGAGCTGCAGTCTGTGCTGCATAAGGCGTATTTTTCTTAGAACCTCTGAAGCCCATTTTTCCGGCTGAACTCCAGCTTATTACTTGTCCCTCTGCATTAGTAAGGGTAACTATCACATTATTAAAGGTAGAGTGGATATGAGCTTGACCAATAGGCTCAACCTTAACAACCTTCTTTTTAACTGTCGCAGTCTTTTTTGCCATAGCTGTTTAAATTACTTAGTTGCCTTTTTCTTGTTAGCTATTGTTTTCTTCTTGCCTTTTCTTGTGCAGGCATTGTTTTTAGTGCTCTGACCTCTCACCGGAAGACCTAAACGATGACGGATGCCGCGGTAACAACCAATATCCATCAAACGTTTGATATTCAACTGAATGGTCGAACGAAGCTCACCTTCTACCTTGAGACCGTCGGAAGCGATGATATTACGGATTGCAGTAACCTGTTCGTCGCTCCAATCCTTTACTTTGATATTTTCATCTATTCCTGCTTTCTTCAATATATCCTGAGCAGTACTTCTACCAATCCCATAGATATAAGTAAGGCCTATAATGCCTCTTTTATTTTTCGGTAAATCAACACCAACTATACGTGCCATAAAATTTCAACTTTTGTTTTTAAGAAATGAATTAACCTTGGCGCATTTTCAGCTTCGGATTCTTTTTGCAAATTACATAAAGACGACCTTTGCGTCTTACTATTTTGCAATCCTCGCTACGTTTCTTAATGGATGCTTTAACTTTCATGTAAAGTTTGTTTTTTATTTGTACCTAAAAGAGATTCGTCCTTTCGATAAATCGTAAGGAGACATTTCCACCCTCACCTTATCGCCCGGAAGAATTTTAATGTAATGCATTCTCATCTTCCCCGATATGTGAGCGGTAATTACATGACCATTGTCCAGCTCTACCCGAAACATTGCATTGGATAGAGCCTCGATAATTGTGCCGTCTTTTTCTATTGCAGCCTGTTTAGCCATTTAATCAGAGTTTAATTTTCGATAAATTCAAAAGTTGTCAGTATGTCTGGTTTACCTTTCTTAACCGCAACGGCATATTCGAAATGCGCTGAAGGTTTCCTGTCTGCAGTCCTGACTGTCCAGCCATCTTTCTCAAAAACCACATTTCTCGTTCCCATATTAATCATGGGTTCGATACAGATAACCATTCCTTCTTTCAGTAACGGCCCTCTTCCCCTTACTCCGTAATTGGGAACATCCGGTTTTTCATGCATATCCCTGCCTAAACCGTGTCCTATCAATTCACGTACAACGGAGAAGCCGTAACTTTCGGCGTGCGTCTGTACAGCATAGGAAATATCGCCTATCCTGTTTCCGGCAACCGCCATTGCCGCACCCTTAAAAAGAGCCTCTTTGGTGACTTTCAGGAGTTCTGCTACGCGAGAATCAATCTCTCCCACCGCAAACGTATATGCAGAATCACCATAAAACCCCTTCATAAACGTACCGCAGTCAACCGATACTATATCGCCTTCCTTCAATTCATATTTAGAAGGGATGCCGTGAACGATCTGTTCATTCACTGACACACACAGTGTAGCCGGAAAACCGCCATACCCGAGGAAACCGGGAATTGCCCCATGAGACCTAATGTACTCCTCTGCTATCTTATCAAGCGCTAAGGTAGTTATACCCGGCTTAATATGTTTTCCCACTTCCGCGAGAGTTTTCGATACGAGAATATTATTCTCCCGAAGCAATTCAACCTCTTCCTGCGTTTTTAAACTTATCATCGGTTAGAGCGTATTAATATCCCGAACGGCCTTTGATTCTTCCTGTCTTCATCAAACCGTCATAATGGCGGAGAAGCAGATAGCTCTCGATCTGTTGCAATGTATCCAAGATAACCCCTACGAGAATCAGCAAGGAAGTACCTCCATAGAACAATGCAAACTGATTGTTGATTCCGGCCTTTGTTGCAAAAGCAGGCAAAATAGCTACGATTGCAAGGAAGATAGAACCGGGCAACGTAATACGGGACATAATAGTATCAAGGTAATCGGAAGTTTTCTTTCCCGGTTTTACCCCCGGAATAAAACCACCGTTGCGTTTCATATCTTCTGCCATCATCATCGGATTTACCGTAATAGCAGTATAAAAATAGGTAAACGCAATCACCAGCAATGCAAATACAAAATTATACCAAAAACCGGTATAATCCGCAAAAACAGATGCAAATCCCCTCGTCGTTTCAAATCTTTCAAAGAACAGAGGGATAAACATCAACGCTTGTGCGAAGATAATCGGCATCACACCGGCTGAATTGACCTTTAACGGAATATATTGGCGAACACCGCCGTACTGTTTGTTTCCTACGATTCGTTTCGCATACTGAACCGGAATCTTGCGTACAGCTTGTACCAATGCAATAGTTGCAGCAAATACGACAAACAATAAGAATAATTCCACGATCAACGCAACTGCACCCCCCGTAGCTTCCGTAAAACGAGTGTTGACTTCAGCGAGCAATGCGTGAGGTAATCTGGCGATAATACCTACCATAATGATTAAGGAAACCCCATTTCCGATTCCTTTATCGGTAATCTTTTCTCCCAACCACATAACGAACATCGTTCCGGCAATCATTACAATCGTTGCAGTAACCGTAAACAAAATGCTTGACGGACCTAATACAAAGGCTGCATCCGGCAACTGTGCATGCAAGTTTACCAAATAAGCAGGACCTTGTAAAAGAAGTACCAGAATGGTCAGGTAACGGGTCCACTGATTCAGCTTTCTTCTTCCGCTCTCGCCTTCCCTTTGCAGTTTCTGGAAATAAGGAACCAGAATACCCAACAACTGGATCACGATAGATGCGGAGATGTACGGCATGATACCCAGTGCAAAAATGGAAGCATTACTGAATGCCCCGCCAGAGAAAAGGTTTAACAGGCCTAACAGCCCGTTCCCTTCTACCTGGCTTTGCAAATTCGCCAATGCCTCCGGATTAATGCCCGGCAGCGTGACAAAACTTCCTAATCTATAGATAAGAATCAGGCCGAGAGTATAAAGAATTCTCTTCCTTAATTCTTCAATCTTAAAAATATTCTTTATAGTTTCGATTAACTTCTTCATCGAATTAAAGTTTTATGGCCTGACCTTGTTTTGCTTCTATTGCAGCAATCGCACTCTTGGAGAATGCATGTGCCGTAACTTCCAATTTCGTATTCAGCACACCGTTGCCTAAAATTTTAATTCTGTCGTTCTTCGAGGCCATGCCGGCTTCTACAAGCGTATCAACATTAATGGTTGTCAAATTATGTTTTGCAGCCAAAGCTTCCAATACTGAAATGTTAATCGCTTTGTACTCTATACGGTTATTGTTGTTAAACCCGAATTTCGGCAAACGACGCTGTAATGGCATCTGACCGCCTTCAAAGCCTCTTTTGCTCTTATAACCTGAACGGGATTTAGCACCTTTATGACCGCGAGTAGAGGTTCCGCCATAACCTGAGCCTTGGCCCCGACCAATCCTTTTTTCCGATTTGTTAGAACCTTTAGCGGGTTTCAAACTACTTAAATTCATGTTTATACGGTATAAAGTTTATAATTTACTTTACTTCTTCTACTTTAACAAGATGTTGAACTTTGTTTACCATGCCCAATATCTGTGCAGAAGCTTCGTGCTCTACGGTCTGATGCATTTTTCTCAAACCCAATGACTCCAGATTCAACTTTTGTCTTTTAGAAGCACCTATTTTACTTTTAATCTGCGTAATCTTAATCTTTGCCATTTTCTGAAGGTTTAACCGTTAAACACTTTGCTTAAAGAAACACCTCTTACTTCAGCAACACTGTAAGCATCGCGCAATTCTGCCAATGCTGCGACAGTAGCCTTTACAAGGTTGTGCGGATTGGATGAACCCTTACTCTTGGCAAGCACGTTACGAATGCCTACGCTTTCAAGCACGGCACGCATTGCACCGCCGGCGATAACACCGGTACCCGGAGCAGCCGGTTTGATCAAAACTAAAGAACCTCCGAATTTGGAAAGTTGTGCGTGAGGAATGGTCCCTTTCAACACAGGAACTTTAATCAGGTTCTTTTTAGCATCTTCTACTCCTTTGGCAATAGCCGTCGTTACCTCATTGGCTTTGCCAAGACCGTATCCGACGATGCCGTTTTCGTTTCCGACAACAACGATTGCCGAGAAGGTGAATGTACGACCCCCTTTGGTTACCTTAGTAACACGTTGGATGCTTACCAATCTGTCTTTAAGCTCCAGGTCGCTTGTTCTTACTTTTTTTATGTTAGTATTTGGCATATCAATTAGAATTTAAGGCCACCTTCTCTGGCAGCATCAGCTAACATTTTTACTCTTCCATGATAAAGGTAACCGTTACGGTCAAAAGCAACGGTAGTAATCCCTTTTTCAACCGAACGTTGTGCAGCGAGTTTTCCAACCATAGCGGCAATCTCTACTTTATTCTTGCCGGCTGCAGCTGCAACGATATCCGCATCTTTAGAAGAAGCAGCAACCAAAGTACGGCCGTTAACATCGTCAATAAGCTGGACATAAATCTGCTTGTTGCTTCTAAACACAGACATACGCGGTTTTTCAGCAGTTCCGCTAACCACCTTGCGGATACGCATCTTAATGCGATTTCTTCTTTGTATTTTATTAAGTGCCATAGTCTCGTGGATTTATTATTTAGCATTAGCAGATTTACCAGCTTTTCTTCTAAGTTGTTCTCCGACAAACTTAATACCTTTACCTTTGTACGGTTCGGGTTTACGCAACGAGCGTATCTTAGCTGCCACCTGTCCGATTAACTGTTTATCAATAGATTTCAAAGTAAGGATAGGGTTTCCTTTCTTTTCTGCAAAGACCTCTGCTTTCACTTCATCCGGCAACATAAAGAAGATATCGTGCGAGAAACCGAGACTGAATTCCAGAATCTGACCTTTCGCTTCCACTTTGTAACCTACACCTACTAACTCCTGCTTGGTTTCATAACCTTTCGACACACCGATTACCATGTTGTTTACCAATGCACGGTAAAGACCATGCAAAGAACGGTGACGCGGCTGATTGGTAGGACGAGTAAATGTTACAGCATTTCCCTCTACGGTAACGTTGATATCTGCATCAACCTTTTGTGACAAAGTACCAAGAGGTCCTTTAACGCTTACCACATTATCGGGAGATACCGTTACAGTAACTCCTGCTGGTAAGTTTACAGGCAATTTTCCAATTCTTGACATTACTTAAATTGTTAATAGATTAATAAATGAAACATAACACTTCACCGCCTACATTCGCTTCGCGAGCAGCTTTATCGGTAAGAATTCCTTTTGAAGTGGAAACGATCGCAATTCCCAAACCATTCAATACACGAGGCATATCGCTGGCTGAAGAATAACGGCGTAACCCCGGACGGCTTACACGTGTTAAGTTCTTAATTGCGCAAAGTTTCGTCTGCGGATGATATTTCAAAGCGATTTTAATCTGCTCATGTCCTTTCTCATCCGTATAAAACTTATACGCCAAGATATAACCCTGATCATAAAGAATCTTGGTTATCTCTTTCTTAATCTTTGAGCTGGGAGCTTCAACCACCTTGTGGTTGGCTTTCGCAGCATTTCTAATCCTTGTAAGGAAATCCGCTATTGGATCGGTCATTTTTAATATAAATTAATAAATAATTGTGTGTTCTATTACCAACTTGCCTTTTTCACACCCGGAATAAGACCTTTGGAAGCCATTTCACGGAAACTAATACGGCTAATACCAAACAATCTCATATATCCTTTCGGACGCCCTGTCAATTTGCAACGATTGTGCAAACGAATAGGGTTGGAGTTCCGGGGCAATTTTGCCAAGCCTGCATAATCACCGGCTTCTTTAAGTTGAGCACGTTTAGCAGCGTATTTGGCTACCAGCTTCTGGCGCTTTACTTCACGCGCTTTCATCGATTCTTTTGCCATGGACTATCTTAATTATTTTTGTTTTTAAATGGAATACCAAATTCTCTTAACAGAGCAAATGCTTCCTTGTCATTCGGAGCAGTCGTAACAAATGTTATCTCCACACCTAAAATTTTAGTCACCTTATCGATGTCTATCTCAGGGAAGATAATCTGTTCTTGTATGCCCAAAGTGTAATTTCCTTGTCCGTCAAACTTGTCATTTACACCTTTGAAATCACGAATACGTGGCAAAGATATAGAAATTAATCGTTCCAAGAACTCATACATTCTATCTTTTCTTAAAGTTACCCGTACTCCGATAGGCATCCCCTTACGAAGTTTGAAATTGGAAATATCTTTCTTTGAATAAGTTAGCACTGCTTTTTGGCCTGTTATCAAAGACAATTCCGATTGTGCGATTTCTATTAATTTTTTATCGGCAGTTGCCTGACCTACCCCTTGATTGATAACAATCTTTTCAAGTTTCGGTACCTGCATTACACTTTTGTAGCCGAACTCTTTCTGCAAAGCAGGAACAATCTCCTCTTTGTATTTCGTTTTAAGTGAAGGTACGTATGCCATTACTTAATCTCCTCCCCTGATTTTTTAGCGTAACGAACTAATTTTCCTTTATCGTTCAACTTACGACCAACGCGCGTCGGTTTACCGCTTTTCGCATCAACCGGTTGTAAGTTAGAGATGTGTATCGGAGCCTCTTGCTTAACGATACCACCCTGAGGATTTTTTGCATTCGGTTTAGTGCTTTTGCTAACCATGTTCACGCCTTCAACAATAGCACGCTGCTCCTTAACGAGCACTTCCAACACTTTACCTTGTTGGCCGCGGTTGTTGCCTGCATTTACATAAACCGTATCCCCTTTTTTAATATGTAATTTAACTGACATCTTTGAACGTTTTTTTTGATTACAACACTTCCGGAGCAAGTGAGATTATTTTCATATAAGAGTCTCTAAGCTCACGAGCAACAGGACCGAAAATACGAGTTCCGCGCATTTCGCCCTGCGCATTTAAGAGGACAACAGCGTTATCATCAAAACGGATATAAGAACCGTCCGGACGACGAACCTCTTTCTTAGTTCTAACTACTACTGCTTTGGAAACAGTACCTTTCTTCACCTCTCCCGAGGTAGAAGCACTCTTTACAGTAACTACTATTTTATCGCCGATAGAAGCGTAACGTCTCTTGGTCCCGCCAAGAACACGGATACAAAGCACTTCCTTAGCACCGCTGTTATCAGCTACTGACAGTCTGGTTTCTTGTTGTATCATGACTATTTAGCTCTTTCTATAATTTCAACTAATCTCCAACGTTTTGTCTTACTGAGAGGTCTGGTCTCCATGATTCTTACAGTATCGCCTTCATTACAATCATTGTTGTCGTCTTGTGCGACAAACTTGGTTGTTTTGTTAACGAATTTACCATATATAGGATGTTTTTCCTTTCTCTTCACCGCAACTACGATAGACTTCTCCATCTTATTGCTGACAACCACGCCGATCCTTTCTTTTCTATGATTTCTTTCTTCCATGTCGTAAATAATTAATTTTGTTTTTCTCTCAGGATAGTAAGCATTCTTGCTATGTTTCTGCGAGTTTTTACTATTGTGGTTGAATTTTCTATCGGAGAAACAGTGTGGTTCAGCTTCATCTGGTTCAATGCGGCTTTCTCAGCAGCGATTCTTTCCTGAAGGTCCTGAACCGATAATTCTCTTATCTCTGTTGTTTTCATTGCATACTAAATTGAGGTTTCTGAATAATCTCGTCTTACGACAAATTTAGTGACGATTGGAAGTTTCTGTGCACCTAAACGCAATGCTTCCTGAGCAACGCTCATAGGAACACCTTCGATCTCAATCAAAATACGTCCCGGAGTAACAGGAGCTACGAAACCTTCCGGAGCACCTTTACCTTTACCCATACGAACCTCAGCCGGTTTCTTAGTAATGGGTTTATCAGGGAATATTTTAATCCATATCTGACCTTCACGTTTCATGTGACGTACAATAGCCTGACGAGCAGCTTCTATTTGACGTCCCGTAATCCAGGCAGAATCGAGAGCCTTAATTCCAAAAGAGCCGAAAGCCAATTGGTTTCCTCTCTGAGCCAGACCTTTCATGCGGCCCTTCTGCATTCTTCTGAATTTTGTCTTTTTTGGCTGTAACATGATTTCTAATCTTTTTTAGTCTGACCTATTTTTTTCTTTTATTGTTTCTTTTCGGTTTGCCTGCACCCGGACGCGGAGCACCTGCAGCTTTACCGGAAGCAGCTACTGCAGAAGCAGAAGTTCCAGCTACCGGAGAAAGGTCGCGTTTGCCATATACCTCTCCATTGCAGATCCATACCTTAATACCGAGAAGACCTACTTTTGTAAGCGCTTCGGCCAAATTGTAATCAACATCGGCACGGAAAGTATGCAGAGGAATTCTTCCTTCTTTATAAGTTTCCGAACGAGCCATTTCAGCACCGCCTACACGGCCGGAAATCTGAACTTTGATTCCTTCCGCACCCATTCTCATAGTCGAAGCAATCGCAGTTTTGATAGCACGACGGTAAGAAATACGGCCTTCTACCTGGCGAGCGATATTGTTACTTACAATTACAGCATCTATTTCCGGACGTTTTACTTCAAAAATGTTGATTTGTACTTCCTTACCGGTAAGTTTCTTCAACTCTTCCTTCAGTTTGTCCACTTCCTGGCCGCCTTTCCCGATAATAATACCCGGACGGGCAGTACTGATAGTTACTGTTATTAATTTTAATGTACGTTCAATAATAATTTTGGAGACACTTGCCTTAGAAAGACGGGCATTCAAATACTCACGTATTTTAGCATCTTCTACAAGCTTTGAAGAAAAATCTTTCTTATTTCCGTACCAGGATGAGTCCCATCCGCGGATAATACCAAGCCTGTTTGCTATCGGATTAACTTTCTGTCCCATCTATTCTTCGGTTTTAGTTGTGGTTTTTACTGCAGCCTCTTCCATTTTATCGACTACAATGGTAACATGATTTGATCTTTTACGAATTCTATGTGCCCTTCCTTGTGGAGCGGGTTGGATTCTTTTCAGTGTCTTTGCACCATCAACGAAAATCTCTTTTACACATAACTTGGAGTCTTCCAAACGAACACCTTCGTTTTTTGCTTCCCAGTTAGCGATAGCGGAACGCAATAATTTTTCAAGTTTAACTGAAGCCTCCTTTTTGCTGTAACGAAGGATTCCCAAAGCCTTGTTAATCTCCACTCCGCGGATGATATCAGCTACCAGACGCATCTTACGGGGAGATGTAGGGCAATCACGAAGCACGGCTATCGCCTTTTGCTTCTTCTCTGCCTTCAATTGTTCGGCTCTTTTACTTTTTCTTGCACCCATTATTTAAATAATTACTTATTTACACTATTTTTTCTTATTACCGGCATGACCGCGGAATGTTCTTGTAGGAGCAAACTCTCCCAACTTGTGCCCTACCATATTTTCTGTAATATAGACAGGAATGAACTTGTTTCCGTTATGAACTGCAATAGTATGACCTACGAAATCCGGAGAAATCATACTGGCACGCGACCACGTCTTAATAACTGTCTTCTTGCCACTTTCATTTTGGGCAAGTACTTTGCTTTCCAGTTTAGCCTCAATATAAGGGCCTTTTTTTAATGAACGGCTCATACGCTACCTTTTAATTGATTATTTTTTCCTACGTGAAACAATGAACTTACTTGTTTGTTTCTTCGGATTACGAGTTTTGTAACCCTTAGCAAGCAGACCTTTACGTGAACGCGGATGGCCCCCTGATGCACGGCCTTCACCACCACCCATCGGGTGATCAACAGGGTTCATGGCAACACCACGGTTACGAGGACGACGTCCCAACCATCTCTTACGGCCTGCTTTCCCGTGTGATTCGAGAATATGGTCCGCATTGGAAACAGTTCCTACGGTTGCACGGCAAGAAACTAACACCATTCTGGTTTCTCCCGAAGGAAGTTTGATAATTGCGTATTTGCCTTCACGAGCAAGTAATTGTGCATAAGAACCTGCACTACGTGCCATAACGGCACCTTGCCCCGGAGTAAGCTCGATATTGTGAATAACAGTACCCAGAGGAATCTCCTCCAAGAAAAGCGTATTGCCGACTTCCGGCGCTACACCTTTGCCACTCTCAATTTTCTGGCCTACATGAAGACCATTGGGTGCAACTATATATCTCTTTTCTCCGTCAGCATATGTAACAAGAGCAATACGAGCTGAACGGTTCGGATCGTACTCGATTGTACTTACCGTAGCTGGCATTCCGTCCTTGTTTCTCTTAAAGTCGATCAGACGGTACATTCTTTTGTGTCCGCCACCGATATAACGCACTGTCATTTTACCGGTATTGTTACGACCGCCCGAACTCTTCAATGGACGAAGCAATGATTTTTCAGGTTTTGACGATGTAATGTCATCGAAGGTACCTATAATTTTATGTCTTTGACCCGGTGTAGTGGGTTTAAACTTTTTAACTGCCATTTCTACTAGATATTACTGTAAAAATCTATCTTATCACCATTTTTCAGGGTAACAATAGCCTTCTTGTAATGGTTGGTGCGACCTACGATCATACCTGCCTTCGTATAACGGCTCTTTGTTTTCCCTCTGTAATTCATTGTATTAACGTCAACAACGATAACGTTATACATCTGCTCTACAGCTTCTTTGACCTGCAATTTATTAGCTCTACGGTCAACTATAAAACCATATCTATTCAATTTATCGCCTTGAATAGTCATTTTTTCGGTTAATATAGGTTTGATCAATATTTCCATTTCTTAGAGTCTAATTAAAGTCCAAACATTTGATTAACCGCCTCTACTGAATTTTCTACCATTAAAATATTAGTAGCATTCATCACATCGTAAGTGTTCAAAGAAGAAGCCTGTATAACCTTTACATTTTGTAAATTGCGAGCAGCCAATATTACATTCTTATCTGTATCTGGAAGAACTACCAAAACTTTTTTATCGTTCAGGTTCAGATTTTTAGCAATCCCAACGAACTCTTTTGTCTTAGGTGCTTCCATAGCCAAATTCTCAACGACAGTTATTGAATCTGCTTTCGCCTTATAAGAGAGTGCACTTTTACGTGCCAGCTGTTTCAGCTTTTTGTTCAATTTAAAACTATAATCACGGGGTACCGGACCGAACACACGCCCACCACCTACGAATACCGGTGATTTGATGCTTCCGCAACGAGCACCGCCTGTACCTTTTTGTTTTTTCAGCTTCTTAGTACTTCCCGATACTTCATTACGTTGCTTGGACTTGTGTGTACCCTGGCGTTGATTAGCAAGATATTGCTTCACATCCAAATAAATCGCATGATCATTTGGCTCAACACCGAAAATAGCTTCGTTTAAGGTCACTTTTTTGCCGGTTTCTTTACCTGCGGTGTTTAATACTGCTAATTCCATCACTAATCCTCGATTATTAAATAAGAACCTTTCGCTCCCGGAATAGAACCTTTTACCAAAAGAAGGTTGTTCTCAGGAATGATTTTAAGAATTTTGAGGTTAAGAACCTTAACCTTGTCCCCGCCGGTGCGGCCAGCAAGACGTTTACCTTTAAACACTCTTGAAGGATAAGAAGATGCACCCAAAGAACCCGGAGCACGCAGACGGTTGTGCTGACCGTGAGTTTGGTCGCCTACACCTCCGAAACCATGACGTTTCACAACGCCTTGGAATCCTTTACCCTTAGAGATGCCGGTAATGTCCAGCCAATCTCCCTCTACGAACTGGTCGACAGTAACGGTATCGCCCAGATTAAGTTCACGGTCGAAAGACTTGAACTCAACCAATTTCCGTTTGGGAGTGGTGTTCGCTTTAGCGAAGTGACCCAACAAACTTTTGCTGGTGTGCTTTTCCTTTTTTTCGTCATAGGCAATTTGAACTGCAGAGTAGCCATCTTTCTCTACGGTACGAATTTGCGTAACAACACAGGGACCAGCCTCAATAACAGTGCATGGTATATTCTTACCCTCGGCACTGAAAACGGATGTCATTCCGATTTTTTTTCCAATTAGTCCTGACATGTTTTACTGTTCAGTTTTTTGTAATTAATAAATTCAATATAATTAATGTGCTTAAAATTCCCGGAGAGCGAACTCTCCGGCTGGCTTATCACACTTTAATTTCTACTTCTACACCGCTGGGCAATTCGAGCTTCATCAAAGCATCGATTGTTTTGGGTGTGGAGCTGTAAATATCCAAAATTCTCTTGAATGTAGAAAGTTGGAATTGCTCGCGCGATTTTTTGTTCACAAAAGTGGAACGGTTGATCGTAAATATTTTTTTCTGCGTAGGAAGAGGAATCGGACCGCTTACTATCGCACCTGTCGACTTAACAGTCTTTACGATTTTTTCTGCAGATTTATCTACCAGATTGTGATCGTATGATTTAAGTTTAATTCTTATTTTTTGACTCATAATCGTAATTTTTATTCAAGGTCTTTTACTTTGCCGCTCGATTTCTCGATTACTTCTTTTGCAACGTTTGCAGGAACTTCAGCGAAGTTAGAGAACTCCATCGAAGAAGTTGCCCTACCGGATGAAATCGTACGCAATACCGTCACATAACCGAACATCTCCGACAATGGAACTTTCGCCTTTACAACACGCGCATTGCCTTTGGATTCCATACCGTTAATCTGGCCACGGCGTTTGTTCAGGTCACCGATAATATCACCCATATTTTCTTCCGGGGTAACCACCTCTACGCTCATTATCGGTTCCATAATTACCGGAGCCGCTTTCTTAGCTGCCTGGCGGAAACCGTTTCTCGCACAGATTTCAAATGATAACTGATCGGAGTCAACCGGGTGGAAAGAACCATCGAGCAAAGTGACTTTCATTCTGTCGATCGGGAAACCGGCAAGCGGGCCATTAGCCATTGCGCTTTCAAAACCTTTTTGCACAGCCGGAATAAACTCTTTCGGAATATTACCGCCTTTTACTACATCGACAAACTCGAGTCCCATCTTTTCTGCATCTTCTGCAGGACCGATTTCAAAAATAATATCTGCAAATTTACCACGACCACCGGTCTGTTTCTTAAATACTTCACGGTGTTGAATGGTAGATGTAAGCGCTTCTTTGTAGTTAACCTGAGGAGCCCCCTGGTTGATTTCTACGCCGAATTCACGTTTCAGACGGTCAACGATAATTTCAAGGTGAAGTTCACCCATCCCGCTGATAACAGTCTGACCGGAATCTTCATCCGTTTTTACGGTGAAAGTCGGGTCCTCTTCTGCCAGCTTGGACAAACCTACGCCTAATTTATCGAGGTCTTTCTGAGTCTTGGGTTCTATCGCAAGCCCGATCACCGGTTCAGGGAACGTCATAGATTCCAGAACGATCGGAGCCTTTTCGTCGCACAAGGTATCTCCCGTACGGATATCTTTAAAACCTACCGCTGCACAAATATCGCCGGCACCGACAGATTCCATCGGGTTTTGCTTGTTTGCGTGCATCTGGTACAAACGGCTGATACGTTCTTTTTTACCGGAACGGCTATTGAGAACATATGATCCGGCATCCAATTTTCCTGAATAAACACGCACGAAAGCCAAACGGCCTACGAACGGGTCGGTAGCGATTTTGAACGCCAACCCGCAGAAAGGCTCGCTTTCAGATGCCTTACGCGTCGTTTCTTCTCCTGTTTCAGGATTTGTTCCTTTCAAAATTTCCACATCAAGAGGAGAAGGCAGATATGCTACGATAGAGTCCAACAAAAGTTGTACACCTTTATTTTTGAAAGAAGAACCGCAAAGCATCGGAACGACGCTCATGTTGATAGTCGCTTTCCGGAGAGCTCCTAAAATTTCTTCCGGCGTAATGGAAGAAGGATCTTCAAAGAATTTTTCCATCAACGCTTCATCTGAAGCAGCGATTTCTTCAATCAATTTATTTCTCCACTCTTCTACTTCGGCAGCCATGTGCGCAGGAATTTCCTCGAATGTATAATTATCGCGCACTGTCTTATCGTCGAAATATTTCAACGCACGGTTATGAACGAGGTCAACCAAACCTTCGAATTTATCTTCAGCACCGATAGGAAGGACTACAGGCACAGCGTTTGCACCTAGGCGTTCTTTCACCTGATTCACCACACTTAAGAAATCCGCTCCCGTACGGTCCATTTTGTTTACATAACCGATACGCGGTACATGATATTTATCGGCTTGGCGCCATACCGTTTCGGATTGAGGTTCTACCCCACCTACCGCACAGAATGTCGCAACCGCACCATCCAGAACACGAAGCGAACGTTCTACCTCAACGGTAAAATCAACGTGCCCCGGAGTATCTATAATATTAATCTGATAGGTATTGTCGCCATAGTGCCAGAACGTAGTGGTTGCAGCAGAAGTAATGGT
>DVIX01000060.1 GCA_018710935.1 Candidatus Avirikenella pullistercoris
TATATCGAGCCGATAAGACCATACTGATATAACACTTCCGGTTTACAATCCACATTCAATCCTACATCCAAAAGAAGTGCCTTATTGTTTTTCAATGTCGGTAATGCCGATGCGATAGTAGGGCGGATAACCCCTTCTATCTGTTTAATAACATGCATACAGCCTACCATCATTGCGCCAGTACTTCCAGCACTGGCAAATCCATCAATTTTACCCATTTTAAGATGGGTAAACCCAACGACAATACTTGAATCCGTTTTTTGTGAGAAAGCTTGTGTAGGATGGTCAGACATCTCAATCACTTGTGAAGCATGTACGATTTCTATATTCTTCGCAGAAGCGTTATTTTCTTTTAAAAGCTGCTCGATACGCCCTTTATCTCCAAACAGAACAAGTGTCGTATCAGGCAGAACTTTTTCAGATGCTTCAATAGCCCCTAAGACTACTGCTTCAGGTGCGTAATCTCCACCCATCGCGTCAACGCCTAATCTCATTGAATCAAAATTAGTTTATATTAAGGTTGATTATTTGTAAAGGAGAAATCTCCATCAAGCAATATTGTCGATCCGGAAAACCGGACGACAATTACTCTCCTTTAACAGCGATAGCCTGTTTACCACGATAATATCCGCATTCCGGACAAACTCTGTGGTAAAGAACCGTTGCACCGCAATTTGAACAAGTAGCCAAAGTAGGTGTTTCTGCTTTGTAATGAGTTCTTCTTTTATCTCTTCTCGTTTTCGAGATTTTGTGTTTAGGATGTGCCATTTTCTATTTCTTTTAATCGTTTCTTAAAACTCTTATTTATACGGAAAATAATCCGAATTAATCCTGTTCCATGTTTTCTTCCTGCCGAACGGAAAATCTTTTTAACATATCGGGGTTACAGAGCGAGTTTCCATTTTCATCCTCTGGATGCACCCGTTGATAAGGCAAACTCAGACATATGCTTTCATAAATATACTGAGTCAAATCTATCTCCGGATCGTTCGGATTCTGCCACAATAACTCTTCGTCGAAATTCCCTTCCGATTCGATATCGTATCCCGTTACCGTCTCAGAAAATTTTACATACAAAACGCCGTTAAAACTTATCGGCATATAAAATTCTTCCAGACACCTGTCACACGTAACTTCCACTTGCCCCTCGATCGAAACCTCCAATTTCAATAAACTACTGCTTTTTTCCAGGTTTACGATTACCCGAGCATTCCCTTTCTTTATCTCACTCTCTTCTATTTCGGAAAACAAACGGTCAGTAACATCGAATTCAAAACAATGTTTTCCATTGCTCAAACCCTGATAAGGTATTGTATATCTCACTCTTTTACTCACAGTTTTTCCCTTATACTATACATAATAATCGCACAAAGTAAATGAAATTTTCTTAATTTTTCAAACAAAAACGATTATTATAACCGTTCAGGCCTCCTTACGAAGAATAGATTTTCCACTGTTATTCCCTTCTAAAAAGGTTTGAAGCCCATGATTTCACGGACTTCCGCCACTGTCTTATCCGCACTCGCCCGCGCTTTCTCTTTTCCATCCTTCACGACCTTCGCAAGGAAAGCATCATCGGAACGAATCTCTAAGATACGTTCCCGAATAGGAGCGACTGTCTTAATAATGTCTTCCGCCAACTGTTTTTTCAAATCGCCGTAACGAATTTCACAAGTATTATATTTTTCAGTAAAATAATCGACCGTATCAGGAGAAGAAACAATTTTCAATATCGTAAAAATATTCTGTACCGGTTCACTCATCGGAGAATTCGGTTCTTTAGGCCCTTCGTCGGTTACCGCACGCATAACCTTTTTACGAATATCTGCATCGCTATCTATCAGGAAAATTCCGTTTCCTTCGCTTTTTCCCATCTTTCCGCTACCGTCCAGTCCCGGAACCTTAACCAATTCCTGCCCGAAATTGTAAGGCATACTTTCCGGGAAATACTCCACCCCATATATATTATTGAAACGACGAGCAAATCTCCTTGTCATTTCCAAATGCTGTTCCTGGTCTTTTCCGACAGGCACGTAATCTGCCCGGTGCAACAAAATATCGGCAGCCATCAGAACAGGATAGGTTAAAAGACCTGCATTCACGTTATCCGGATGTTTGCGGATCTTTTCCTTAAACGAAGCCGTACGTTCGAGCTCTCCCACATAAGTATGCATATTCAGCAATAAATATAGTTCCGCAACTTCCGGAACATCGCTTTGAATATAAATAGTCGCGACCTCCGGATCTAATCCCGACCCCAAATACTCCGATAAAACATTTTTTACATTCACATGAAGCAAAGCAGGATCAGGATGCGTAGTCAATGAATGATAATCCGCAATGAAAAAGAAACACCGATTCTCATGCTGCATCTTGATAAAATTCCTCAATGCCCCGAAATAATTTCCCAAATGAAGATTACCGGTTGAACGTATCCCGCTTACAACTGTTTTCATATAATACAATTTACACTATGTAAAGAATTTACAAAATATCGATACTGCTATTTTAAAGCAATAACGGACAAAATTACATTTTTTTAAAGGAAGTACAAAAAGAATCCCTATATTTGACTATACGGACAGTTTTTCATCCACTGCTATTACACAACAGTCAATAAAATACAAACAAGATTTTTGAAAATGTTTAAACCGTTAGTAAATTTTCTTTTCCAACTCCGAGAGGGATTTATTTTTGCAATGGAGGCCATTATGATCAACAAGCTCCGTACATTCCTCTCCCTTTTCGGAATCACTATCGGCATTTTCTCCATCATATCGGTATTTACAGTCTTAGATGCTTTGGAAAACACCATACGTGCCAATATGAACTCTTTGGGAAGCAATATGGTATATGTCCAACGTTTTCCATGGGGCCCGGAAGACGGGGATAATGAATACAAATGGTGGAAATATCTGAACCGCCCCCAACCCAAATCGCAGGAATACGAACAACTGAAAGAACTTGTCAATACAGGAGAACAATTCGCCTATTTCGCTCCCTACAACCGTACCGTTAAATACGGCAGCGAATATTATAATAATACCAACATATTGGGCGTAACCTATTCTTATGGCTCCATGCGCAATACTGAAATAGCCAACGGCCGTTATTTTACGGAATTCGAAACACAAAACGGCGCCAAAGTAGCTGTTATCGGGAGTACGATTGCCGAATCTCTTTTCGGCAATACCGATCCTGTCGGTAAAAGAATTACCATCGACGGTAAAAAAGCTACCGTTATCGGTGTCGTTGCCAAAGAAGGCGACAATATTTTCGGCAATACCATGGACGAAGCGATTATGCTTCCCCTAAAGTTCGCCTATACCATGATCGACGAGCGCAATACCGAGCCGGCTATTATGATAAAAGCCAGAGAAGGTGTAACGTCCGATGACTTAGGTGAAGAAGTAGAGGTTATCATGCGCCAGATAAGACGCCTCAGCCCGACTACAGAAAACAACTTTTCCGTCAACCGGCTCAGCCTTGTCGAAGACCAGGCTGCCGCTATTTTTTCTTCTATCAACCTGAGCGGAGGCCTGATCAGCATTTTTGCCATTATCGTCGGAGGTTTCGGCATTGCCAATATCATGTTCGTATCCGTACGGGAACGAATGACCCAGATAGGCATACAAAAAGCCCTCGGCGCAAAATCATATGTTATTCTGATGCTTTTTCTTTACGAATCCATATTTTTATCGGTCATAGGCGGTATTTTAGGGCTCATATTCATATATATCGGCACTCTGATTATCAATAATGCCACCGACTTTATCGTAACTCTGACACTACCTAATATTCTTATCGGTATTTCGATTTCAGCCATTATCGGCGCTATCTCCGGTTATCTTCCCGCCCGCCAAGCGGCAAAGATGGAACCGGTCAAGGCTATTTTCAAAACATAATCTCTCCGTTTTATGGAATTCATATTTGAAAAAGCGATACCGGAAGATACGGAACATCTGGCCAGCCTTGTCAAAGAGGTATGGAAAACCATAACACACAAAGAATGGTTCGCTTTATATCCTCAGGAAACCCGCCATTATATAAACGATTTATTCCACACACAAAAAGGATGTATATGGAAAGCCCTGGATAATTCCTCCGGACAGATAGCAGGTATGTTTATAGCCACCTACCCCGGAATTGCTTCCGACAATTTAGGTTACGATATCGAATTCCCCGAATTTCGGCTTTTTCAAGTAGCCCATATGGACACCGTTATCGTTCGTCCGCATTACCGGGGATACGGATTGCAGCAAAGACTCACTTTACTGGCGGAACAAGAACTACAATCGGAAGGGTTCCGTTACTTCATGTGTACCATCCATCCCGACAATATATTTTCTATAAACAATATGAGAAAATGCGGATACAAAATAGTAAAGAAAGTTTCCAAATACGGGGGATTACCCCGCTTCATCCTTTTAAAAACAATATCTTGCCAGAAATAAATTTATACAACTATAAACTCTTTTACCTACAAACAATGTAAACAACCCGGTATTTTATTTTTCCACATTCGGCTATCCGGACAAATCGTCCCGGTATTTTCCGAAACATAAATATTTCATTACAATTACGTAAAAATAAAATCAATTCTATATCTATCAAAAATACTATCTTGTTCATAAAACCATCCGGAACAAGATAAAATATGAATTTACCTTTATGAATTACAACTACATAGAAACAAGACGGCTTATATTACGCCAATTTACAGACGAAGACGCAACCGCTTTATTTTTACTTTTAAGCGATAAGGAAGTAAATACCTTTTTACCCATGTTCCCACTAAAAAATAAAGCAGAAGCCCGAACATATCTTTATGATAAATATATAAATGCCGAGAACAACGGTTTCTATTATGCCGTTTGCCTGAAAGAAAACAATATCCCTATCGGTTATGTCCATGTAAGCAATGATGACAGCTATGACTTAGGATATGCACTCTGCAAAGAATTTTGGAATAACGGTATTATTACAGAAGCTTGTATCGCTGTTTTAAATACTTTGAAAACGATCATCCCTTATATTACGGCTACACATGATGTAAATAATCCCGGAAGCGGGAGAGTAATGCAGAAAATAGGCATGAAATACCGATACAGCTATAAAGAAGATTGGCAACCCAAAAATATTTTAGTTACATTCAGAATGTACCAATTAAATTTTGATGGACAAGAAAACCGGATTTACAAAAAATATTGGGAAAAATATCCCATCCATTTTATAGAAAATATTTAAGAACGATTTTTTATAACAAGCGGTTTCCCTATTTCTTATTTATGATTCAACAATATATAAAGTCAAATCCCGACAAGCAATATACGGCCATTATTATATTTAGTTTTCCCCCTCCTCCAACCATTTATCCATTAAGATACATTTTTCCCTGCTCCATAATGATAAATAAAAAAAGCGGCCTTTCGACCGCTTTCTTTATTTATCAGAAATACTCTACTTATTTTTTAATTTTAACAACAGCCATAAATTCTTCAACTGTCAAATAAGGAGCAAATTCAACTTCATTGATTGCTTGTTCTGCATAAGAAGGATCTTCCGAGATTGCAGCTTCCAAGTTAGAAACGACACCGCTCTGATTACCTTCTTTAGCAGCGATAAGAGCTTTCAGATAGTTAGCTTTAGCATCATCCATTCTGGAAAGAATATTCTTAGCATTTACGATGTTGCCATTGCAAACTTCAGCAACTGCCAAATTGTAACCTTTCAATACTTTAACAGCAGCTTCATAGTTACCTTCTGCAAGATTTACAAGCCCCATGTTGTATTTAGCTTCCGGAGTATCGATAGCTGAGAAGTATTTTTTAGCTTCAGCTTTATTTCCTTCGAACAAAGCGATAACACCGAGGTTATTTGCTACTTCAGGAGCTGAAGAGTTTAATTGAGCAGCTTTTGCGATAGCAGATTTAGCTTCATTAACCTGGCCTTCTTTAGCAAGAACTACACCCAAGTTATTCCATGCTCTCCAGCAATCCGGGAATTTCTTAGTTGCTGCAGTATAAACTTTAGCTTTTGTTGCATTGTCTTCAACAAGAGTTGCACCGTACAACAATTCTTCAAGTTTAAGAGAGTTTACATCGTTATTGATAGCTGCAACAATCTCTTCATCGCTCAAACCTTCGATATCAACGTTCATGATCAATTTGCTACGACGCAATTCCGGAAGAATTTCTTCTGCAAGAACATTGAATACAGAAGTCATATTCTTAATTTCCTGGTCACGTTTTTCAGGATCGCTGTACATTTGAAGAATCTGAAGGATAACATCTTTTTCAGGAATGTTAGAAGCAGCTACCAACTCTTTGAAACCTTCCCAGTCTTCACCCAAAGCATCAACATCGAATTTAGGTTCAACCGGCATTTTGTCTTTTTTGAATTTTTTAACAAGAGCGCTGTGAGTGTTCTCACCACGTTGTTGAGACAATTTGTCGTTGAATGCCAAAGGACCGTCAGGAGAAGCGTATGCTTTTGTATAAAGATCGCTGAGAGTTCTTCTCGGTTGATCGCTATTTTCGATAATGAAGTTTTGCAAAGCTTTAACCTGTTCGCTGGATAATTGGTCAGGGCGAACATTCGCTCTGTTAATTTGGAACATAATGTTAGCTTCATTGGTTTCAGTAGTGATTCTCTTATACTCATCTTTTGCGTAAGCCAGTTGAGCGAAATCATCAGCTAAAAGCTGAATAGTACTGATACCTTCTGCAACTACAACGTTTTGAGGAAGAGCAACGAATTCTTTCGGTTTAGCATTGCAATCCTTGCAACATTTAGCTTCAACCTTCAATTCAAGAACAGATCTTTTAGCTTCCGGTTTGTAAGGGAAAGTAACGGTTTGCGACATAGAACCACCGTTTTGATAGCTAATAACCTGATAGTTATCTTTTACTTTTTCACCTTGCAAGAATTTCGGAGTACCAGCGATTTCCCCACCTTCGTATTTCAGAACCGGAGTAATCTTAACAACCGCATTTTTCACGAAATATTTAGCCGGGAATTCCACGGTATAGGTAGCAGTAACGTTATCTCCCTTAAGAGAAAGGATAGACGGAGTACAAGATACAGCTACCGTATCAGCCTTTTTAGAGAGTTTTTTGAAACAGTCACAGCTCGTTAGTACCAATGCAGAAGCTGCAAGCACCAACCCAACTTTAACGAACTTTTTCATAATCAATAATTTAATTAATTTATTAAGAATTTTTGTTATTGTTTCTTATAGGAATTTTATTCGTCAATACAAATATAATACGAATTTTTAATATTCCCAATTTTTTTTGTTCATATACATATTTTTAATATTTGCCCTAAATGACCGTTTCACTGCCGGCAAAAATTAAATTTTTCAAGCTCACACTGTCTTCCGTTTACTAATTTTCCGACTTTTTGGTTTCATCAAGAACCAAAAAGAAAATTAAAAACAGACAAAACAGTCTTTTCAAAGTACAAACCTAACGGTTTCCATTCCTTTCGGAATTTTAGACAAAATTAATGCCAAGAATCCCTCGTCAGGCAGGAAAGGATAAAAATCCCCTTATTTTTTCTCCGGTTTCGGAAGCAATGCTTTTCTGGATAACTTTAATTTTCCGCTTTTTGCATCGACATCCAACAATTTCACCTCGATAACATCGCCCTCCTTCAAGCCGGTCTGTTCCATCGACTCGAAACGGCGGTGGTCTATTTCGGAAATGTGGAGCAAACCGTCCTTATTGGGGAATATTTCTACAAATGCCCCGAACGGCATAATCGATTTTACTTTTCCCGTATAAACCTCGCCTACTTCCGGAATGGCTACAATAGCTTTAATTTTTGCAAGAGCAGCTTCGATAGAGGCTTTATCCACTGCAAAAATATCTACAATTCCCTTGCCATCTTCTTCCGTAATCGTAATCGTCGCTCCGGTTTCTTTTTGTATTTCCTGGATCACTTTCCCGCCCGGGCCGATTACAGCGCCGATAAAGTCGCTCGGGATAGACATCTGTACTACACGCGGCACATGCGGTTTATAATCGGCTCTCGGTTCCGGAATCGTTTCCAATATTTTACCGAGAATATGCATACGGCCTACGCGAGCCTGTTCCAATGCCGTAGCCAACACTTCATAAGAGAGACCGTCCACCTTGATATCCATCTGCGTAGCCGTAATACCATCACGCGTACCGGTTACTTTAAAGTCCATATCTCCCAAATGGTCTTCATCGCCCAAAATATCGGAAAGTATCGCATATTTATTGGTTTCCGTATCGGTAATCAACCCCATTGCAATACCGGAAACCGGTTTTTTAATTTTCACTCCGGCATCCATCAAAGCCAATGTACCGGCACAAACCGTAGCCATTGAAGACGAACCGTTGGATTCCAGAATATCGGAAACTACACGCACTGCATACGGATTCTCTTCTCCCAGCGGAATCATCGGTTTTAACGCACGGAAAGCAAGATTTCCATGTCCTATCTCACGACGGGAAAGCCCCCGCGATGCACGCGCTTCACCCGTTGAGAAAGGCGGGAAATTATAGTGAAGCACGAATTGTTCCGTACCTTTCACCAACACCTCGTCAATCATCTTCTCATCCAACTTCGTTCCCAAAGTTACCGTTGTCAACGACTGAGTCTCCCCACGAGTAAAGATAGCCGAACCATGCGCAGCAGGCAGATACCCTACTTCACACCAGATAGGACGAATCTCATCCGTTTTACGTCCGTCCAACCGGATTCCCTCATGAAGAATCATATTACGCATCGCTTTCTTCAGTACATCGTCATGGAAATAACGGTGAACGAGCGGTTTTACCGTTTCCAACTCTTCTTCGCTATATTGGGAAAGGAACTCCTCTTCTATCGCCTCGAATTTTTCCGTACGTTCATGCTTGGAAGACATGCTTTTCGCTACTTCGTACACTTTATCGTAAGTTTCGGAAACCACTTTCGCACGCAACTCTTCATCATTGGTTTCATGGCAATAGGTTCTTTTTACATCTTTGCCCAGCTCTTTCGACAGCTCCATCTGCACCAGACAGTGTTTTTTAATCTCTTCATGGGCAACCTGAATAGCCTGCAACATATCGGCTTCAGAAACCTCTTTCATCTCGCCTTCCACCATCAAAATATTTTCATAGGTAGCTCCTACCATAATATCCAGGTCTGCCTCAGGCATCTGCGAGAATGTAGGATTTATAACGAATTCCCCATTTATCCGGGCAACACGTACTTCGGAAATCGGGCCGCCGAAAGGAATATCGGATACCGCCAACGCCGCCGAAGCAGCAAGACCGGCCAACGCATCCGGCTGAATATCCGCATCAGCAGAAATAAGCGTTACCGTAACATATACTTCTGCATGATAATCTGCAGGGAACAGAGGGCGCAACGCCCTATCTATCAAACGTGCGACTAATATTTCTGCATCCGAAGGTCTTGCTTCCCTTTTCAGGAAACCTCCCGGGAAACGGCCTATTGCGGCATATTTCTCCTTATACTCGACCTGAAGAGGCATAAAATCGCAATCCTCTTTCGCATCTTTCGCAGCTACTACCGTAGCCAGCAACATGGTATTACCCTGTTTCACAACCACCGCACCATCGGCTTGCTTAGCCAGTTTGCCGGTTTCTATAACCACTTGGCGCCCGCCGCTCAATTCGATTGTTTTGTTTACAACATTCATATCACTTCCTTTAAATGATGATTATTAATTTTCCTTCTAAATTCGGGTATAAAGGTATAAAAAATAATTAAAAGAGATTAATACGTAGTCAAATATACCACATTTCAATACTTTAAAATATCATATCCGCCATTCGAATAAAATTTTCCGGAAAAATGATTCTTCCTTTCAATTTCCCTGCCGGAAATCATTTCCCTACCTTTCTACCTTTCCTGCTCCATTTTTTCAACCTAAATATATAAAAACGAAAAGAGGGCAACTCCCTCGGAATCCCCTCTTTTATTCGGTACACGAAAAAACCGTATGTTATTTTCTCAGATTAAGTGCTTTGATAATAGCACGATATCTTTCAATATCAACTCTCATCAGGTAATCAAGAAGACGTCTTCTTTTACCGACCAAACGCAACAAAGCACGTTGTGTATTGTAATCTTTCTTGTGCTCTTTCAAATGTTCGGTCAAATGGTTGATACGGTATGAAAATAACGCTATCTGGCTCTCCGGAGAACCAGTATCGGTATTAGACTTCCCGTAAGAGCCAAACAGCTCCTGTTTCTTTTCTGCTGTGATATAACTCATTGTTTTAATAAATTAAAATCGGTGCGAAGATACACTTAATTTTCAAATCTCCAAAATATAACACAATAAATTTTCCGATTCCGACTATCTGTCAACTTTATCGTTTTTCAGGCATATAAACCTCAATCAATTTTCCGGAACCACGCAACTCCACACCAGTTATTTGCGCCGGAATCAACATGGTTTCCCCTCTTTTCAGCGACTCTTTCCCCTTATCCCACACGACAGTAAGCTCCCCTTCCAGACAGACATATATAACAAAAGAATCCAAAGAAACATATTCCCGTTCAACTACTCCGTCCACCTGAATAATTCCGGTTGAAAAATAGAGGCATTCCCCCATCTCTACCCGCTTGTTCTTCTCGGGTATTACCGTTATATTATATTCGGGATGGTCTTCAAAATTAATGGCATCCAACGCCAGTTCCGTGTGCAATTCACGTCTTTTACCCTTTTTATCCAATCTGTTCCAATCAAATACCCGATAGGTAATATCAGATGTCTGTTGTATCTCGACGACCATTACTCCTTTCCCTATCGCATGGATAGTTCCCGCCGGAATAAAATAAGCCTCGCCCGGCTTTACGCTCACCCTGTTCAAAATATTGACAAGAGTCCCTGCTTCGAGATGCTTCAGATAATCTTCCCGGGTTATTCCTTCTTTCAATCCGAGATATAAAAACGCATCCCTACCCGCATCCATAACATACCACATCTCCGTCTTCCCGTACGCATTATGCCGCTCCGCAGCCAACCGATTATCGGGATGAACCTGTATCGAAAGAATATCCGATACATCCAAAAATTTAACCAATAAAGGAAACTCCTCTCCGAACTCCTCAAACACCCGCTCTCCTACAAGATCCCCCATATACACCTCAACCAATTCCTGTATATTATTCCCTGCAAGGATGCCATTCGCAACTACGGAAAAATCTTTCGGTACCCCGGAGAGTTCCCAACTTTCACCGATCATTTTCTCTTTAGGCAACTTTTTACCTAAAGATTTTTCCAATTTTCGCCCTCCCCAGATTCTTTCCTTAAAACGGGATTTGAATTTTAACGGATACAACATAAAAATTATTCTATATATTTAGTTTCGAAAGGGTACTTTTTTATTCAATATCTCATTTATTATCTTAATAACGAAATTATTGCCATTAATTGTGTTGTACACAAACAATATATTCGAGTGAACAAAAATAGTCTTTTTTACTTGTTTTCCTCATAAAGCCTATTATTTTTATAAAAAGTTTGCACTATTACAAAAATATGTTAACTTTGCACTCTGATTTTCAGAACGGCTTATCACAGTTAAAGATAAGAAATCGAATCGACAATCAGCATTAATTTTAAATATTTATAAATGTACGCAATCGTAGAAATTGCAGGTCAACAATTCAAAGTTGAAAAAGATCGGAAGCTATATGTTCACCGTCTTTCAGGTGACGAAGGGTCATCTGTTAGCTTCGATAAAATCCTGCTTATTGACAATGACGGTCAGGTAAAGATTGGCACACCTGTAGTAGAAGGGGCCTCTGTAAAAGCTAAAATTCTTAAACACCTGAAGGACGATAAAGTTATCGTGTTTAAGAAAAAAAGAAGAAAAGGTTATCAAGTAAAGAACGGACATCGTCAGTATCTTTCACAAATAGCCATCGAAGAAATTGTCGGATAATTTAATTTTTAATTAAAAATGGCTCACAAAAAAGGTGTCGGTAGTTCAAAGAACGGCCGTGAATCAGAAAGCAAACGTTTAGGTGTTAAACTGTTTGGCGGACAATTTGCTAAAGCCGGAAATATCATCGTACGTCAAAGAGGCACAGTCCACAACCCCGGTTCAAACGTAGGAATGGGGAAAGACCACACTTTGTATGCCCTTATCGATGGTACTGTTTCTTTCAAGAAAAAAACAGGCGGCAAATCTTATGTTTCTGTACTTCCTGTAACGGAATAATCTAAGTTACATAAAAACAATAAAAGGGAAATCCAGACGGGTTTCCCTTTTATTATTTCATTTCTTTATATTATCAACTTTTTATACCTAATATATATAATAACAACATTCCACGCAGTTTTTCTCAAAACTTCCTTTTTTCGCTCCCCTGTAAAAAATATTTCTTCTTCCGGCCATTACACTCTGGCTAAATATTTGCAACCATAGCAACATATAACCGTTTATAAAATAAAATATGCTATGGAAAAAAGAGTAAAGAGCATCGAACTGCTCAACAAAGCTATCGAAGAAGAACTGATCACTTTGCATCAATACATGTATTTTCATTTCGTTTGCGAAGACAGAGGATACGATCCGCTCGCCGCATTATTCAAACGAATATCCATCGAGGAGATGATACATGTAGAAGAACTTGCCGAAAGAATTCTATTTTTAAAAGGCGATGTAATCATGAATGTAAAAATAGAGGTAAAACAGCTCCACGATGTAAAAGAGATGTTACAGGCCGCTCTGAAACTGGAAGATATGAGTATTCACGATTACAATGAATTTGCTAAGATATGCAGCGAAAATTCCGATTCTATCAGTAAACGGCTCTTCGAAGCACTGGTAGAAAAAGAAGAACGGCATTACGACCTATTCGATATCGAATTGGACAACGTAAAAGAATTCGGCGACAACTATTTGGCCCTTCAATCCATTGAACACGGCAAAAGCGTTGCAGAAGAGGCTCCTCGGAAAACAGAACTTTAAAAACACCGGACAACGAATCCGACAGAAACTCCCGAAGAATTCTTCCTTCGGGAGTTTTTGCATAAACAACCTATTTTACAAATTACACCTCTTCCCTTGAAAAAGAAGTTTTCCGAATTAATTGTTTTTTTACTACTTTTGATAAAATTCAATCTTTTAAGACTATGCAAAAGACACAAACTTACATCAAAGAACACAAAGATAAATTTCTGAACGAATTGTTTGCCTTATTGCGCATTCCTTCTATCAGTGCAGAACAAGAGCACAAACCGGATATGGAAAAGTGTGCGGAACACCTACGGGACGCCCTGCTATCCGCAGGAGCGGACAAAGCGGAAGTAATGCCAACAACGGGTAATCCGGTCGTTTACGGAGAAAAATTCGTCAACTCGTCCGCCCCGACCGTATTGGTTTATGCCCATTACGACGTAATGCCCGTCGATCCGATAGACCAATGGCATTCCGAACCTTTCGAACCGGACATCCGGGACGGTAAAATCTGGGCACGCGGAGCAGACGACGATAAAGGACAAGGATTCATGCATATAAAGGCATTCGAAGCAATGGTACAAAGCGGAGAGCTCCCCTGTAACGTAAAATTCATGCTCGAAGGCGAAGAAGAAATCGGTTCTCCGAGTTTAGGCGCATGGTGTGAAGAACACAAAGAGATGTTGAAAGCCGACATTATACTGGTTTCCGATACCAGCATGATCGGCTGGGACACTCCTTCCATTACCTGCGGATTACGTGGACTGACCTATATGGAAGTCGACGTGACCGGTCCCTGCCGGGACCTACATTCCGGTTTATACGGAGGTGCCGTAGCCAATCCCATCAACGTATTATCTAAAATGATTGCCTCTCTTACCGATGAAAACGGGCACATTACCATTCCGGGATTTTATGATAACGTAAGGGAATTAAGCGAAGCCGAACGAAATGAAATCAAAGGAACTCCTTTTTCAATCGAAAACTACAAAAAAGCGCTTGATATCGAAGAAGTAGCAGGTGAAAACGGTTATTCGACCATGGAACGTACCGGTATCCGCCCGGCATTGGATGTAAACGGCATTTGGGGCGGTCATACGGGAGAAGGCTCAAAAACCGTAATTCCTTCGACAGCACATGCAAAAATATCAATGAGGCTGGTCCCTAACCAAGACTACAAAAAAATAGCAGAACTGTTCGAGCAATATTTCCGCTCTATCGCTCCCAAAAGCGTAAAAGTGTCCGTCAGGTACCTGCACGGAGGAGCCGCTTATGTATCTCCTACCTCTCTTCCGGCTTACCAGGCCGCAAGCCGAGCTATCGAAAAAACTTTCGGAAAGAAACCGCTTCCTTTTTACAGCGGCGGCAGCATCCCTATCATCAGTACCTTTGAAAAAATACTGGGGATTAAGTCTATCCTGATAGGATTCGGTTTGGGAAGCGATGCCATACACTCCCCGAATGAAAATTACCCGCTCGACAATTTCTTCAGAGGTATTGAAACAATTCCGTATTTTTATAAATACTTTTCTGAAAAATAACCGACGCAAAAATAACAGGGGAAACAAAAACGATGGATAACCGGTTAAACGTAGAGGATTTCCTTGCCAAAAGCAAAGGAGGCGTTATTATAGACGTCCGCTCTCCTTCCGAATACCGAAACGGACATATCGAAGGCGCTTATAATATACCTCTGTTTTCCGATGAAGAACGTGCTGTCGTAGGTACTATTTATACCCAGACAGGAAAAGAAGAGGCCGTCGAGAAAGGATTGGAATTCGTCAGCCGAAAAATGATCGCTTTCGTTCGGCAAGCAAAAGAACTTTCCAACGGAAGACGCCTATGCCTTTACTGCTGGCGCGGAGGAATGCGTAGCGGAAGTATGGCATGGCTTTTCTCAACGGCAGGAATGAAAACCTATGTTTTGGAAGGCGGTTATAAGGCTTATCGAAATGCACTGAATGCAACCGTCGAAAAATTCAGAGGCAAACTTATCGTATTGGGAGGACCTACCGGAGGAGGGAAAAGCGAAATTCTGTCCATAATGTCGAAACTCGGAGAGCAAGTATTGGATTTAGAAGGACTCGCCAATCACAAAGGTTCCGCTTTCGGCGGCTTAGGAGCGGGGAAACAACCTACTACGGAAACGTTCATCAACAAAATACATCATTTTCTGTCCCATGCCGACCCCAACCGTACCTTATGGTGTGAAGGAGAGAGCAAATCCATCGGAAGCGTTTATATCCCGGATGCTTTTTTCAATTTGATGCGGGAAAGCACCTATATTTACATGGATGTCCCCATTGAAATAAGAATCGAACGATTGGTAAAAGAGTACGGGAACATCGACAAAAACCTGTTAAAAGAAAGTTTTATAAAAATAACCAAACGTTTGGGCGGACAAAACTGCGCCGATGCTTTGGATGCCATAGAAAAAGGCAATTTGGCCAAAGCTGCCGGAATCGCCCTGCTATACTATGACAAAAGTTACAAAACAAGCATATCCAAAATGGGGAAAATCGTTCCCTTGCAGACAGACGAAGACAATCCGCTCGAAAATGCAAAAAAAATCATCGACCGGTTTTCCATCCGGAATCATTAATAAATTAAAAATTATCATATGATTATCGATACGAAAGGAAAACTCTGCCCCGCTCCGCTCATCATGACGAAAAAAGGCATCGGAACGGCTACCCCGGGAGAAATTATCGAAGTTATTACCGATAATGCGACTTCTTACGGAAACCTTATCAATTATCTGGCAGAATTAAAAATAACTCCCGAAACCCAAAAAGAAGGAGATGTTTACACCCTTACTTTCACTAAAACGGGAAATGAGCGACTGACCGAACCGGCAGAGCATTACTGTTCTACCTCCTCTCCGGACTATGTTGTCGCAATAAAAAGCGATAAAATGGGAATCGGCGACGATGAATTGGGCGCTATTTTATTACGCGCCTTTATCAACACATTACCGGAAGCGGAACATCTCCCGTCAGCTATCCTTCTGTACAACAGCGGAGTAAAAATAGCTCTGAAAGGTACCGATACCGCTGCTTCTTTACAAAAATTGGAAGAAAAAGGGATAACTATCGTTGCCTGCGGCACCTGCCTCGATTTTTTCAATGTCAAAGAACAGCTTGCCGTGGGAATGGTCGGCAATATGTATAAAATCGTACAACTCCTTTCCCAAACAGGACATGTGGTATATCCGTAACCGAAATGGAATATAACCTATATTTCGACAATGCAGCGACCAGCTTTCCCAAGCCTCCCGAAACGGCTTTTTTCATAAGCAATTACCTGAACATTGCGGGAGGAACTTATGGGAGAAGTTCATACGAAAGAGTCATCCGCGCCACATCTTTCGTAGAGGATTGCCGTGACGAAATGGCAAAAATATTGGGGACACGATTTAACGACCATATTTTTTTCTGCCAGAATGCCACCATGGGAGCCAATACCCTTCTGCAAGGGTTATCCCTGCAAAGAGGACGGATATTAATATCCCCGCTGGAACATAATGCCGTAATGCGCCCTTTGGAAAAGCTGGAAAAGGAAAGAGGCATTACAACCGAACTACTCCCCTGCCATACGGACGGGCGTATCCATGCAGAAATGCTTAACCGGATCTCCTTAAATAACGTGGTTCTGATAATTATCAACCATCAAAGCAATGTGAACGGAGTGATACAACCGTTAGCAGAAATTAAGAAATGGGCAGGTGCTATTCCCGTTATGGCAGATGTTTCCCAATCATTGGGCGAAGTTCCTTTTTTCGCAGATAAATGGAATATCGACTATCTTTTTTTTACAGGTCACAAAGGTTTGCTCGGCCCGACGGGAACCGGCGGTTTCTTCGCTCGAAATACCCAAACGTTGGCCCCCTTGTTATACGGCGGCACGGGCAGCAACTCCGACAGTTACGATATGCCGGACATTCTGCCGGACAAGTTTGAAGCCGGAACACCGAACATTGCCGGAATATACGGATTATACGGGGCATTAACGCACCGTCCGGAGTGCAGGCATACACGAAACGATTTTCTTTCCTGCATCGACGAAATTTCACACATTCCGGATATACGGGTATGCAAAGCCTCGGAAAACGAATATCAGGGAAACCTGTTTTCCGTCACCCATAAACGGATAAAACCTTCGCAATTGTCTTACCAACTATTCCACCTATACGGAATAGAAACGCGGCAAGGCCTGCATTGCGCCCCTTTAGCACATAAAACCTTAGGAACTTTTCCGGACGGAAGCGTACGTATCTCTTGCTCTCCTTACCACACCGCCGGCGACTTGGAATACATGGCGAATGCCCTGAAAAAGATATTATCATGAACTACCTGATTACCTTTCCCAATGCCCGTTCCGCCTCAAAGGCAAGTAAACTTTGCGACGGACACGGAATCGTAAGTACTGTAACGGCCGTTCCCGAAGATATATCCTCCGAATGCGGAATCGCCCTCTATATCCGGCCGGAAGAAAAAGAACGCTTCGTCCGGTTAATGTTACAGAACGATATAAAAATCTCCATATATGAGCGAAATTAAATTCGACCTGCTTTCCACCGTAGAATACGGCGGATGTTCGGCCAAATTGCCTGCCGGAAAACTGACGGAATTATTACAGAACATCCCGTTATTAAAAGACAAGAATATTTTGGTCGATATAGAAACGCACGATGATGCAGGAGTGTACCGGCTCAACGACACCACCGCCCTGATCGTCACCACCGATTTTTTCCCTCCGGTATGTTCCGACCCTTACGAATTCGGAGAAATCGCTGCAGCCAATTCCCTGAGCGACGTATATGCTATGGGAGGCACTCCTTTGCTGGCCCTTAACCTCAACATGTTTCCTTCATCCGCCATTCCGCTCGAAGTGTTACGGGATATTCTGTTAGGCGGACAAAACAAAATTAACGAAGCCGGAGCCTTCACCATGGGAGGACACACCATCGACGATACGCCTCCTAAATACGGACTTGCCGTCGTAGGCACCGTACACCCAGAACGGTTAGTCACCAACAGCGGGGCAAGGCCGGGCGATAAACTAATCCTGACCAAACCTTTAGGAGTAGGGATTCTAATCAGCGCACACCGGATAGGCATCGCTCAGGAATCGGCATATAGGCAAACGCTCGCTCAAATGAAACGATT
>DVIX01000061.1 GCA_018710935.1 Candidatus Avirikenella pullistercoris
TCGAATAGGTTTTGTTCTTTTTAACCTCTTTGTATGTGAACAGGAATTGTTCCAATGGTTTGGCGAGCTGCTCTTCTACCTGTGAGGAGGTTGCGCCGGGATAGACGCCTACAATTACTCCCTGCCGGATGGTGAATGGCGGAAATTCCTGTTTGGGCATATTTACAAGGGCATAAATTCCCAATAAAACCAATAATGAAATGATTAGCAATACGATTTTATGATAACGCATTGCCGATTCAATAAATCCGTTCTTTTTCATACTCATAATATATTCACCTTCATTCCTTCACTGACTTTCTGTTGTCCTTCGACGATGACCGTGTCGCCGGCATTCAGTCCGCTTTCTATCGTAACGCCTTTGTCCGTCAATACGCCTGTTTTGACGAAACGGATCGCGGCTTTCCCTCCCTCTACGCCCCATACGAATTGCTCTCCTTCCGAATTGATTTGGATAACGTTATTCGGGAGTATAATGGATGAAGCGGTATCGCCGGCATGTAGTTGTACCCGGCAAACCATTCCCGGCATCAATGCCCGGTCGGGGTTGGCCAATGTTATTTTGGCTTCATAGGTATGGGAGACGGGATTGGCGACGACCCCTTTGTCGGTGATTTTACCTTGATAAGAGCGTCCGCCCAAAGCTGCTACGGTGACGGTTGCGTTTCCCCCGGTATGGATTTTTGCTATTTCGTTTTCGGGTACGGCTATCTTGATTTTTACGGTATTGGTTTTTAACAGGCTGAATATCGGTTGGTTGGGTAATATGTTTTCCCCTTCTTCAACCGATTTCGTTCCTATTACGCCGGAGAAAGGGGCTTTCAGCCGACTCTCTTCCAGATTCTTTCGAGCGACTTGTTCCATAGCCTGAGCTTGTTCCAGTTTGGATTGCGCCTCGACATATTTCATTTCAGGCAGACTTTGGTTATCGTAAAGCATTTGCAGGCGTTTCATGGCGTCTTCTGCCTGGGATAGCGAAGCCCGGGCTGCCTGATAAGTGCTTTGTAAGTTTTCGGAGCTGAGTTCCGCTAAAACCTCTCCTTCGGATACTTGCTGCCCTTCCGATACGAAAAGTCGTTCGATCTTTCCCTGTACCGGGAAACTGAGGAGAGCAGAAGATTCTTCTTCCGTTACACCGACGTAATCATTGGAAAAGGACGCTGGGCTGGCGTATGCCGTAGTGGTCTTTACGGATATTTCCCGTTTAGTATCGGTGTTATTGTTCGTTGAGGAACAACCGGTTATGATGAATATTCCGGAAAATAAAACCGAATATCGAAATAATAAGCCTGTTTTGTTCATTTTTTCTTGTTTTTGATTTTCTGCAAAGTTCATTGAAAGAGTTATCCTGTTAAAGTACCAAAGTTATGTAAGAATGTTCTGAAAGTCGAATTTCGGACTTTTACGCCAATTTGTTCTGTTAAATGGTTATATTTGACAAAAAATAAAAGGAATTATGGACAATAATATTAATCTGAATAATATTTCTGTCGCTCAGCTTAAACAGGTGGCACAGATAGATCCCAATGACTATATAAGGGATGATTTTATTATTTCTACTTATCAGAATAATTCAGCTTCGAAACTTCTGAAATATCCTTGCCGGGTGGATGCGCTTGTAATAGCTATTGTATTACGGGGGACGGTAAAAGTTACGATTAATTTGAACGAATGGATTGTGAAAGAGAATATGGTTGTGGCTAATCTGCCGGGAAATATCATTCAGACCAATGGAGTCAGCGATGATTTCGAGGGGCATCTTATTATTGTTTCTAAGAGTTTTTTACGGGAAATACATGTCGATCTGAAAAATACGATTCCGTTATTCATGTATCTGAAAGATTATCCATGCCAACAGTTGAGTAGCAGGGATGCCGGGGAGATTCTCCGTTTCTTTAATTTGATAAGGGAAAATATGGAGCAATCGGAATGTTATCGGGAGGAGATTATTCGGGGATTGGTTTCATCTTTGTTTTATAAATGTGTGGAAAAATTGAATAATGTTACGTCTGCCATTTCTGATTCGGCGCGAAGCAGAAAAGAGATATTTTTCCAGCAGTTTATGGAATTGCTGCAGATTTACCATAAAGAACAGAGAAGTGTGGGGTTTTATGCGGAGAAGATGCATATTACGCCTAAATATATGTCGTCGATGATGAAACAGATTAGCGGCCGTTCTGCGGCAGAATGGATCGATGAATATGTTATTTTGGAAGCGAAAAACCTTCTGAAATATTCCGGAATGAGTATTCAGGAAATTACTTATTTCCTGAATTTTTCTACTCAATCTTTTTTCGGTAAATATTTCAAGCAGCATACGGGAATGTCGCCCAGCCAGTATAGAATGCAGTAAAAATCAGGCTTAACGATAATTTAATATAAGGGTGAACGGAAAATTCGAATCAGTTTTTATTTCATTGTTTTTTTCGTATATTTGTGATGTAGTAACGTGAGTTATTGTTATGGGCAGAGAAAACGACCGATTTTTACGATATCCCACAAACAATAAATTTTCCGTTCGCGGTTTTCGCGGGCTTTATTTGTTTGGGATTACGGTACATGGTCATGCCTCTCTGCCGACAAGTATTGCCCGCGATTTCTGTGCGGGGAGAAACAGGGGTAAACTCTTTGAGATGTGGGATGAGGCCTTTTGAAAAAATCCAGGTGAATGTAAATTCGGTAAATATTCCGTAAATGGAATAGAATGTTGCAATAATAGGAGAGAAATTGCGTTTGGATAGGTGTGGAAATATTTTGGGATAAAAAGAGGAGTGAGGTATGGTTTATGCGGGATAGGCGAAATAAGGGATGCTTAATGGAGGGAAATGGCCTGTTGGCAGAAAAGTGGAGGAATTGCCTTTGAAAAGAGTTCGGAAGGCTTTTCTATATTCGATAAAAAATGTAAGGTACCTGAAAAGGGAAATGATTTAATTTATAAAAATGGAAAAAATGGAAGACAAATATATCGGAGTTCTGACTTCGGGAGGAGATGCATCCGGTATGAATGCAGCGATTCGTGCGGTGACTCGCAGTGCGATTTGCAATGGATTCAAAGTGAAGGGAATTTATCGGGGATATGAGGGGTTGATTAATGATGAGATAAGAGAGTTTACTACGCAGGATGTGAGTAATATCATTCAACGGGGCGGAACGATTTTGAAAACAGCCCGTTCGGATGAGTTTATGACTAAAGAAGGGCGTAAGAAAGCGTTTGAGGTGATGCAGAAGGAAAAAATATGGGCTTTGGTGGTTATCGGGGGAAACGGTTCTTTGAGCGGTGCCCGTATTTTTGCCGAAGAGTATAATGTCCCATGTGTAGGGTTGCCCGGTACCATAGATAATGATTTATACGGTACGGATTTTACGATCGGATACGACACGGCATTGAATACGATTGTGGAGTGTGTGGATAAGATACGCGATACGGCGACTTCGCATGACCGTATCTTTTTCGTAGAAGTAATGGGGAGGGATGCAGGGTTTCTTGCCCAGAACAGTGCCATTGCGTCCGGTGCGGAAGCGGCGATCATTCCGGAAGATCAAACCGACGTAGACCAATTGGAAACTTTTATTAGCCGGGGATTCCGGAAAACGAAAAACAGCAGTATCGTGATTGTTTCGGAAAGCCCGAAGGGCGGAGGGGCAATGCATTATGCCGACCGTGTACGGAGGGAGTATCCGCAATATAATGTACGGGTAACTGTTCTGGGGCATTTGCAACGGGGCGGTTCTCCGAGTGCGGCCGACCGGATTCTTGCAAGCCGGCTTGGAGAGGCTGCCATACAAGCCTTGATTCAGGGGCAACGGAATATTATGGTCGGAGTCCGGAACAGCGAGATCGTTTATGTGCCTTTTGTAGAAGCGATACGGAAAGATAAACCGCTTGACAGGAGCCTGATAAAACTTCTGAACGAGCTGTCCATATAGTTTTTTAAGTGAAAACTTATTTTGAAATCGCTCTTTTCCGGTAGCTTTTAGCCGATTAATGGGAATAATATATGAGAAATAATCTTCTTACTGAACGGCTGGTTTATAACGGGGACAACCGGACACAAACGCATGTACATTTTATTGCTTACACCTCTTCTTCGTTTAAAGAGACGGAATGTGTCGATTTCGAACAAGAGATATCGTCGATAGACCCCTCAGCCAAATTATGGTTGAGGGTACATGGGCTTAAGGATACGGAGTATATCGGTACGATTTGCAAACATTTTGGAATCGACTTTCTTGTTGTACAGGATATTTTGAATATGGATCATCCGAGTAAGGTGGAAGAACACGATAAATTTAATTTTGTCGTTTCTTCCATTTTTAATAAAGACCGGATTATTCAGGTCAGGTTGATACAGGGTAATAATTTCGTACTGAGTTTTGCGGAGGGAGAGTCTGTATTTTATGATGATGTGGTGCAGGCTTTGCGGGATAATGTGCTGAAAATTCGTACCCGTTCTTCCGATTATCTTTTTTCTGTAATGATTAATGAATTGGTATCGAATTATATATCTGTTGCCATGTCGATTGGCGATGAGCTGGATGATTTGGAAACGGAATTGATTGCCGCAACGGATAACCGGGATATCGGAGGACAGCTTCAAGGGTTGAGGCGTCGCTATATGGAACTCAAACGTACGGTTGTACCGTTAAAAGATCAATATTCGAGATTATTGCGTTCGGATTCTGTTTTGATACATGCGGCCAATAAACCTTTCTTTAATGATGTGAATGACCATTTGCTGAATGTTTCCCAGTTGATTGACGGTTGCAGAGAAACCCTTTCTTCATTAATGGATCTTTATATTTCGAACAATAATATGCGGATGAACGATATTATGAAGCGCTTGACGATTGTTTCTACTATTTTTATTCCGTTGACTTTTTTAGTCGGAGTATGGGGAATGAATTTCGAATACATGCCTGAATTGGGATGGGAACATGGATATATTGCAGCGTGGTGTATTATTTTAGCGGTTGGAGTTGCTGCCTATTTTGTTTTTAAGACGAAAAAATGGAGATAAATTCTTTGCGGTTTTACAATTATATCGGTAAAGGATGCGGAATTGAATGCAGCAGGAATTGGAGAACGAAAAATAATATGATGCGGATTGTCGGCAAACGTAATGCAATAAGAAGTTGAATCGATTATTGTTATTTGTCGGATTATAAATTGCTGACTTTAAATTAATTTGTAAAAGAAAAGGGCAAATCGTTTTCCTGATTATTGCCTTATACTGTCTTTCCCGGTTCGTTATTATTATCACAGAAATTTTGTTGTCGTAATTTTAGGAATAGCTTGTAGAGTTATGCCTGGAATGTTTTGTTTTTCCTGTTTGTCCTTTTGGTGAAAACCTGCAGAAGGCTTTTTTTACCGTGAAAGAAAAGCCTGTGCCTGAAAAAGTGTAAAAAAGTAAAAATATGCAAGGTAATGTCCGGTTTTTGCAATGTAGTGTAAGAAAATGAAACCGGTGTATTTTATATGCCGGTATTGAATGTTTCAATAAAATAAAAAATTATGAAAAAGGATGCTTATATCGGGAAAAAAGGATTTGGGCAGGTATATACATATCTGTTGATATTTGTTTTGTTAATAACGGCATGTAGTAAAACGGAAGGTGCGAAGGATGTGTCCGGAGAAACAGCCTCTTTATCCGTTACGTTGAAAGGGCAGTCCATTGAAAGTAAAGCGGTAGCTCCGACAGGTGAACCGGAATTGCAGGCTCTTAAAGAGGCCGAAAATGCATTGAAAAATGTTGTCGTATTCGTATTTAATGCAAATGGGATTTTGGATAAAAAACATAACTTTTCACCGTCTGCCGTTACGGAAACGATTACAGGATTGCTTGCCGGGCCGAAAAAGGTTGTTGTGTTGGCAAATGTTCCGTCAAATATCGTGTTCCCCGATGCTATTAATTACAGTTGGTTCGCCGATATGAAGAATGTGATCGACTTAGATACGCAATCGAATACCGACAACGGGCTTTTTATGAGTGGGGAAGCCGATGTGACGCTGACGGCCAACACCGTTGCCACGGCTACGATACCTATCGGCAGAATCGTAGCTAAAGTTAAATTGGGTACGATTACTATCGATCCGGAAGCGGGGCATGACCGAAGTAAATTCGTTTTAAAAAATGTGATGATTATGAAAGCGCGTGCTTCCGTTCAGATGGGGGTTCCTTCGATAACTTACACTCCGGATTTATTTTATGGCGGTATGACAGGTGATAAGAGTGTCGTGAAAAGTTATTTGTCGGAAACCATATCGGCAGACGATTATGCGAATCGTTATTTTTATGTATTTCCGAGCGATAACGACGATGAAAATACTACACTTGTTACTTTAGTAGGAACTTACGATGGGCAAACGACATATTTCCCGTTCCGTATAAACGACAAAGCTAATAGTGAGGGAGGTGCCACTACTGACGGAACTTTTATCGAACGGAATAGTGTTTATGTGGTTAATGTAACGCTTAAACGGTTGGGAAGCGGCAGTAATAATCCGGAAATACCTGCCGACCCTGCATCGCTTACCGTTACTGTCGAACCACAGGAATGGGAAACGGATATTATTCAGAATGTCGAGTGGTAGCCGTATCGGAAATAATGTTATTGAAACTCGGAGAAGCGGCGGATATGAGTTTTTGAAAAGGGTTAAAAATGGTTGACAGTGAATATAAAACGATATTATATGCTATGGGAGTTTTGTTCTCATTATTGCAGCTCTTTTTGTTGTCTGCTTGTATCCGGGAAAATCGGAGCGATTGTTTGCCGGAAGCGGAAGAGAGATTTATCGTTTTGAAAGTGATGGATGCGGTTTCCGGACAAAATCTTACGGAAACCGGGGAGGTAGGGAGTGCAGAGGTGTATCTGTTTACTCCGGAAGGGAAATATGTCGGTCAGGTTTCTTTGGACAGTGACCGAATTATGCACCATATCCCGGTTCTATTGCCGGGTGACCGTTTCGAACGTTATTATGTTTCGGTCTGGGCGAATGCAGAAGACGGACAGCAAATGTCGGAAATGGACGGGGAGAGTAGTTCGGATGTCCGTGCTGTTTCTCTTATTAAAGGGGAGGATGATTATCATCAGACACCGGATGATTTGTTTTTCGGGTATGCGCAGCTTGCATTGACAGGAGAAAAATCGCCTGAAGAGATTACCATTGTCCGGAAGAATGCGAAAATGCATATTACGGTCAGGGGATTAAATGGTAATATCCCGGGGGAATATTACTATTTTACCATACAGACTCCTAATGACGGTTATGATTTTCAGGGGAATCTGATGAGTGGGGCTTCTATGGTTTATAAAGCAGGAAAATTCGATATATACGGAAATTTCTCGACACAAGAAACGTTTAACATGATTCATACTGCTTCTTCGGATGAAGTAACAGTGAGCCTTTATGAAAAACCGATCGGGCGGGCAACGGATAAGTTAGTGGTTTCGGTAACGAACGATAATGACGGAATGCCGATTTCTTTGCCGGTAGGCCGGACTGTTAATCTGTTAATAGATATGGGAGAGGAGGATATTGTTGTTCGTACGGAGGTTACTCCATGGAATGAGATTTATCAGTGGGAAATTTGGTAATCTTAAAAAGGATGAATTATGAATGGGAGTAAAAATAGAGATACGGTGGAAGTTCCTGCCGGTAGGCGGGGACTTTATCGGATATTGTCGGCGGTTGTATTATTGTCGGTGTTTGCTTTTATTGCGGCTTGTTCCAAATTTGAAACGGATGAAGGTGTGTATGGGGAATCGTCCGGGAAAGATGCTTTGGTACGGTTGACGGTTAACCTGCCCCGATCGGTATCGGATGCAAACGGAGCGAAGACGATATCTGATATGGAAAATCATATTTCCAAGGTAAAGGTACTTGTATTCGAACGGGAAAACGATAATTATATTTATCGTTATATGGTAGAAGGAGAACAAATACGATTCTCGGGTACGACGACTCAATTCGAAGCGAAACTTACCACTACGCCGAATCCGATAAAGTTAATGTTGGTGGGGAACTATGGGGATGCTTTTACGAACTATACCCCTTCTGCAGGGAGTAGAGATATAACGGTCAGGGCGAGTATCGGACATTCGTTTACCGGTGGTATGACGAACGATTTGCCGATGTACGGAGAAATCGATATCCTCTCCGGTTTGCAGGCGGGTACGGAAAATAATTTCAGTATAAAAATGTTGAGGGCTGTTGCCCGGGTAGATGTAATAAAGGAGTTAACTGCCGATTCCCGGACCTTCCGGATCGAGAGCGTTTATCTTTACCGTCCTAATAATAAGATTCAGATTGCTCCTGATGAATCGGTTTCGGGGGATTCTCCTCGGGTTACGGTACCTTCTGTTTTTGCAGGAGCACAAAAATTATCCGTTCCGGTTGTCGTAAAAGCGGGGGAATCCGATCCTGTTTCGGTTACGGGAATTTATGTGCCGGAAGCCGATGGTGAAACGGATTCCTCTGTTCAATTAACCGGGGTTACCTGTATCGTTGTAGGTGGGTATTATAACGGGCAGACTCAACTTTCCTATTACCGGATTGATTTTAATTCGGAAATTGTCGGGCATCCTTTCGGACAGATATTGAGGAATTATAAATATATTTTCCGAATAAAAAAGGTGACGGGGCAGGGATGGAGTACACCTGATGTGGCGGCGGTGAACAAAGCGACCAGCATTGAGGTACAGGTCGAACCGTGGGAAGATTTTACGACGGAGATGTATTTTGAAGGCGATAATTATTTCGGGTTATCTTCCCGGAGTGTAAAAGTCGGCTATTTAGCGGGGAAAACCAAACAGTTGGATGTGCAGGCAACGCTTCCCTATACGATTCAATGGCTGGATGCTTCCGGGATACCTGTCGGTACGGCTGTATCGGGTGTCGGGGCAGTTTTGTCGGGTAATAGTTCGTTTACGGTTTCGATAACACAAAATACGGGGGATGAACAATCGGTCACCCATTTGGTTTTTACTGCGGTTAAGGATAATCGAGCCAGCAGCGATGTGACTGCCCGGTTACGAGTAACTGCCGGGCGATGGACTGTAGACGTTACTGTGATACAGGAAAGTCCGGAGAAATACCGAAAACGGATAGTTCGTGTCTTGTCGGTCTCGGAAGTCGGAGATTTGGGGGCGAATACCCCGACTACGGCGGATGGATTGGCATTGCGGCGGATATTGAATAATAAGAATAATTTTGCTCCGAGTGGAACGGTGATTATAGGCGGATTCTCTTTTTCGGAGGTATCGAATACTGAAATACAGGCTACGGGAACGGGAAATGCCGTCGATAAAGAGATATTTCGCAGTGTGCAGGCGGTTATCAATGCTCAGGATGTGATTTATCTGACCTATAATTCACGTATATCGAATGAATTGGCACAGGTTGTACTTACATGGCTGAAAGAAAGTATTAACCGCGTATTGATTGTCGGAATGGATACGAATACTACTAATGAAAAATTACGGCAGTATCTGGCTGCGGATGGGACGTGGAAATATTATGTGTCGAATAATATTGGAGGTGATTTTAAACGTGCTGCGCAAACAGATAATAACAAGCGTTTTTTTACCGCTCCTTTCGGTGCGGTTGCGGTAAATGCACCGATTAACCGTGCGGATAACTATGCCGGATATTGCTCCGATTATCCTTCGAACGTAATACCTTTAGTAGTCAGTAGTGCAGCAGGGCAGGAAAAAACGCTTATTGTCGGGGTAAATCGGCAGAACCGTATCGTCTATCACGGTGATGCTAATCTGAATCAATCCGGCCGTTTGAGTTCGCAGGCCAATACGGACGGAACGATTACAACGGATTTCGACCGGCTGACAGCCAATCTTTGGGCATGGATTGTCGAACAGGTGTGTACTGAATAACGGATATGATATATGAGGCGGAAATTGTTGAAAAGTTGTCGGAATGTTATTGAATCTTGGGAAATGAACAGAACATATATGGTATTGTGTAAAATTATTGGAGTTATATGTTTTGTAATGCTTTGGGGAGAAATATTTGCCCAGAAACGGCGATCGGGAAGTATCTCTCCTTCGGTTGCGGTTAAAACGAATGTGCTTTATTGGGCTACTGCTTCATTCAATGCGGGATTTGAGATAGGATTGTCGCCGAAAACGACTTTGGATATTACAGGAGGATATAATCCCTGGACTTTTGGAGATAACCGGAAATTTAAATTCGGAATGGTACAGCCGGAATTTCGGTTTTGGCCTTGTTTTCGGTTGAACGGACATTTTGTGGGTGTACATGCGCTGTATGCGAAATTTAATGCCGGAGGAATAAAATTTCTGGGCATGAAGGACCGTCGGTACGAAGGAAATTTTTACGGGGCGGGTATTGCGTATGGATATCAATGGTTGATAGGCAAGCGATGGAATATCGAAGCGACCATCGGCTTAGGGTATATCCGGTCGGATTATGATCGTTATGTATGGGAACGGTGTGGACAGTTCCTCGGCAGTAATAAGAAAAATTATTTCGGACCGACTAAATTAGGAGTATCTTTTATTTATATTATCAAATAGAACGGGTGAACCGCAGTTGTTTATGAAAGAATCCGGTTAGAGAGAAAAAACGTACGGGATTTTCAGGTACCTGTTTGTTCCGATAATTGAAATCTTTAAAAAAATAGTGTTCCCTTTCCGGAACGTTAGGAACGGTAAAGTGTTTTCAGTTACGGACTGAGTAGGGAGCTGCAATAATTTGTTTCTCTATGGAATTTGGGGATATTCAGGTATGAAATTTATTGTTTTTATTCCCAAATATAAATGAACAGATCATCGAGGTCTTTTTCTTTGCGTTCTCCCGACCGTATTTCTTTTTCATAGGTTTGCCGGTATTTTTGCATTAGCAAGTAGGCTTCATCGATTTCTTCCGGGGTTTGCGCTTTATCGATCGCTTTATTTATTTTAGCGGCATCTTTTCGGGGTGTCGAGGTATTGATATCGTTACAGGCGGTTGTGGTTAAAAAAAAGCTGCCCGATATTATGTATATAATCTTTTTCATTTGTCTGTCGGTAAAAATGGTTGCAATAAATTCAGTGTTGATATACAGACAAACAAAAAGCGTGGAACTGCAATATATGATATTCGGGAAGTCGAATAAAGGCCAAAATGAAAAAAAGAGCTAAACAAGTGCAAATATAACAGTTGATATACTGCATTTTATGCGGTATCAGATTCGGGAAAGACTTTTTAATTTGTCTTAATTCGTTGCAGGTTTCTTCGGGATATATGGGAACATATACGGGAATTTATTTACCTTTGCGGTGTGATTCAAAAAGCGATGCAGATGAAAGTTTCCGTCTATCTGAAAAAGTGCTCCCCAGAGACCTCGAACATCTGTTTCCGAGTCAGGGAGAAGAGTGTAGACATAAAAGTGGTCTCTCCCCTTGAGGTGCAGGACAGGTATTGGGATTCCGACACCCTCAGTTACAGGCGCACGACGGCTGTTCCTGCCGCCGAGCAGAAACGCCTGCCCGGACAGATTGCCGCCATCATCGAGCGGGCGGAGAAGACCTTCTCGGACAAGGCGGACGGCAGGTGGATGAGGCAGGTCATCGAGGATGTGCTGTACCCGGCCCGCGCCTTCGAACGGAACCACCCGAACCTGCTCGCCCGCGTCCACGAGTATCTGGAAAAGTTTGACGGTGCGGAGAGGACCAAGGAGCATATCGTTCGCTTCGAGCGCAAGATGACCCGCTACCACGACTACCGCCGGGAGATACTGGGCGAGGCGGACTTCACCCTCTTCGTGGAGACCGTCACGCTGGAGCAAATGAACGATTTTAGGGATTATGTCGTGAACGAGTACAAACTGCGGCAGGAGCATCCCGACTTCTATACTCCCCGCACGCTCATCAACCACAGGCCGAGGCCGCTTTCCGGCAC
>DVIX01000062.1 GCA_018710935.1 Candidatus Avirikenella pullistercoris
GACCAGACTTTGGTGGGAATTTTTACGGAAAACCGGAAATTGCTGAAATCCATGGTAAAAGAATCGGAATCGTTGTATAATACGGCGCATAATAGGAAATATGAGATTCATAATACCCTGATAGCATTGAGTGACAATTATATCAGTACGGGACATTATTATGTGCAGGTCGTGGATTATGTGAATGAGGTAACGAAAGCGCTTGTTCATATTACCCGTCCGAGTTTCGATCATATAGATAATAACCATGCCGGTTTTTCAGAAGAACAGATTCGGGATTTGAAAGAGATCGAAGAAAAAGTAAGTGTGATATACGGAATGGTTATCCATATGTTGCATAATAATGATTATAGTAAAATAGACCAGACGCTTTATTTACGCGATTCGCTTTTTGAAGAGTTCGCACAGGTTATTAAACGCCAGATAGCCCGCATAAAGACGGGAGAAACATCTACCCGGGCAAGTATGCTTTATCTGGATATTATCAGTGAAACGAAAACGATGATTTTACAGTCGCGTAATCTTTTAAAAGCACAAAAACATTTTGTCTCCAAATAAAAAAGATATATCTTTGAACTATAAAAATAAATTGCAGAAGTAGTGCCTTTCCAAAAGGCACTCTTTATGCTTTAAATATTAAATTAAATCGAAAAGGTATGAAATTACTGGAAGGAAAAGTAGCTGTTATTACCGGCGGTGCGCGTGGTATAGGAAAAGCTATCTCTCTATGTTATGCTAAATCGGGAGCTTCTATTGCTTTTACCGATATTGTAGAAGATGAAAATTTTAAAAATACGGAAAAGGAGCTTGCTTCTTATGGGGTAGAGGTTAAAGGATATATCTCGGATGCAAGTAATTACGAACAGTCGATGAAATTGGTTGACGATATTATAAAGGATTTCGGCAGGATAGATGTTCTTGTTAATAATGCCGGCATTACCCGTGACGGCCTTTTGATGCGTATGAGCGAAGAACAATGGGATCTTGTGATTAAGGTGAATCTTAAATCCGTATTCAACCTTACGAAAGCAGTACAGAAATACATGTTGAAACAACATAGCGGTTCCATAATCAATATGAGTTCTGTCGTAGGTGTTTCTGGAAATGCAGGGCAAGCCAATTATTCGGCAAGTAAAGCCGGTATCATCGGTTTTACGAAATCGGTTGCACAGGAGTTGGGTTCTCGGAATATTCGGAGCAATGCTATCGCTCCGGGATTTATCATTACCGATATGACCGGAAAATTGCCGGAAGAAGTACGTCAGGAATGGGCTAATAAAATCCCATTACGTCGCGGAGGAACACCGGAAGATGTGGCAAATGTCGCATTATTCCTTGCATCAGACCTTTCGTCATATGTTACAGGACAGGTTATACATGTCTGCGGCGGTATGAATATGTAAGCTTTATAAAATTTAAAGATGAAAAAGAAACACTTTTGGGTGTTTCTTTTTTATTTTTATTCGGCGAAAGGAAGCCGGGATATATTGCAAGGTTGTTTGACGAATATTTTATACCTTTGCAAAGCTTCTTATATCTGTGAATATGTTGTATAAATATTGTTGTATTTTCCTTGCATTTATTTTAGTTTTCGGGGTTTCCTGTGACAAAGTGACCCTTGAATGCGATTATTATATTTATACGAAAACGCAGGAAACGGAGGAGTCTCAAATTGTGCCTTCCGCAGATGTGATGGGTTTTGCTTTCTATACCGATACGCTTACTCATCGTTTTGAATCGTATGAAGAAGCGGTTAGCGGTAGAATTTCTTCGATAGTGGAAGGAGGACTGCAAAAGGCGTATGACGTTCAGGCTATATACGATGCGGAAGACAACAAACTGGTCTTTGAGAGCCTGACACAAAAAAGTGTCGTATTGGTCGTATGCGATACCCGTAATTCGGTCTATTCGTACAGACAAATCGATTTGGTCAAAGGAATAGGGGAGTTGGTAATTACACTTACTACTTATCCTTGGCGTTTTATAGAGAAACCGGATGCAGTGATTAAGGTAAATCAATGGTATCAGCAGAAGTAACAATGATTAATTCGGATAGTTCGGCAAATACGGAAAAGAGTACGATGAACAGGGTGGACATTCAGAAATTTGTCTTTTCCCGGAAATTACGGGTATGTTTTGTTATGAATATAGCGCCTTTGTATCGGAAAGCGGTTCTGGAGTTGTTGGATAAAGACAATGATATCGATTTCTTTTTTTATTCCGGAGATATATCCGTAGATATAGATGCCCTTTATGATATGCGGAATCTCAGTGGATTCAGGGGATATTTGCGAAACAGGTATAACGGGAATAAGCTGGTTTGGCAAAAAGGGTGGTGGAAACCTCTTTTCGGGAAATATAATGTTTTTATATTGACTGGAAATCCAGGAATACGATCCAATTGGTTTTTGACATTTTTTGCCCGTCTTATGGGGAAGAAGGTATATCTTTGGTCGCACGGCCTGTATGGAAACGAAAGTTCCGTGACCCTGAAAAAGAATATGGGATATATGCGGTTCTCGGGGAACCTTTTTTTATATGGAAATTATGCCAGGAAAAAACTTTTGGCAAAAAAATTCCCGCAAGAAAGAATCAGTGTCGTATATAATTCGTTGGACTATGACCGGCAGAAATTGTTACGGGACAGATATGTGAATGCCGGATTCATGCGTAATTATTTCGGAAACGATTTTCCCGTTGCGGCTTTTATAGGAAGACTTACCCCTCAGAAATCGTTGCATCTGTTGATAGAGGCGGTAGGCATATTGAAGTTGGAAGGGGTGGATGTGAATATTATTTTTGTAGGTTCCGGCGATGAAACGGAACGGCAATTACAGGAGCTTGCGGTTAAAGTAGGGGTGGATGACCGTGTTTGGTTTTACGGCGAGTGCTATGATGAGGAGATGATTGCATGTATATTGCAAAATTCGGCGCTTTGTGTAAGTCCGGGAAATGTAGGTTTGACCGCTATTCATGCGCTTACGTATGGAATTCCGGTGATAACCCATAATCTGTTCCGGGAACAGATGCCTGAATTTGAGGCAGTAAGACCGGGATATACAGGGGATTTCTTTAAATATAACGATTCACTCTCTTTAGCAGAACATATAGAACGCTGGTTGAAAATTATGGGGGATAAGGAAAAACGGGAAAAGGTGAAAAAAAGTTGCTACCGCCTGATAGATGGGGTTTATAACCCGCATAACCAGTTAGCGGTAATGAAGCGAAGACTGATAAGCGATAATTTTCCGGTAAAGAGATAAGAAGAGGGGATTTGGCGTTTTATTTTTACCAGAGTCTGTGGTATATAATTTGCGAAATGGAATTAAACAAAATTTTATAAAGTTATGGTTAAAAAACATACTGAAGAAGAATTGATTGATAATGAGGATTATATGGCTGCCGATGAAGGGATAGACGATGAAGAAGGAACGCTTGAGTCGGAAGAAAAACAAGAAAAGGCTGACAATGTGGCAGAGGAGCCGGAAGAAAAAGATGACAATAAAGCTGTTTTGGCAGAGCAGGTGAAAGAATGGCAGGATAAATATTTGCGTTTATCGGCAGAGTTCGATAATTACAGAAAAAGAACGCTGAAGGAAAAGATGGAACTGATCGATACGGCCGGTTCGGAAGTGATTAAATCTATTCTGGCGGTAATCGATGATTTCGACCGTGCCATGGCCGCAATGGAGACGGCTACTGATGTAGCGGCTGTACGGGAGGGCGTGCAGCTTATTCATCAGAAATTAATGGATACGTTGAAGCAGAAAGGGTTGTCTGAAATTGAGGCGATGGGAAAAGAACTGGATACGGATTTCCATGATGCGATTGCCAAGGTCCCGGTAGAGGAAAAGGAGAAAAAAGGAAAAGTAATTGATGTCGTACAAAAAGGGTATCAATTAAAAGACAAGGTTATACGTTTTTCTAAAGTTGTTGTTGGAGAGTAACACAAATGGCAGATAAAAGAGATTATTATGAAGTGCTGGGCGTTTCGAAGAATGCTACGGCGGATGAAATAAAGAAAGCATACAGAAAAGCTGCTATTAAATACCATCCGGATAAGAATCCGGGTGATAAAGATGCCGAAGAGAAGTTTAAGGAGGCGGCAGAGGCTTATGATGTATTGAGTAATCCGGATAAAAAAGCCCGTTATGACCAGTTCGGCCATGCCGGTATGGAAGGTGGTTTCGGAGGAGCGGGCGGAGCCGGCGGTTTTGGCGGCGGCTTTACGATGGATGATATTTTTGAACGGTTCGGAGATTTGTTCGGAGGCCATTTCGGCGGTTTTGGCGGCGGCTTTTCCGGTGGTGGAGCTCATGGGGGCAGACGGGTGAATCGGGGCTCGGATTTGCGTGTAAAAGTAAAATTATCTCTTAAAGATATAGCAAACGGTGTCGATAAAAAATTAAAAATCAATAAGCTGGTTACATGTAATGTATGCCACGGAACAGGAGCGAAAGACAGTAATTCCTATACTACATGTGCCACATGTAATGGTAGCGGATATGTTACGCAGGTGGTAAATACGTTCTTCGGCCGTACTCAAACAACGCAAGTATGTCCTACTTGTGGAGGAGAGGGGAAAACGATAACGAATAAGTGTCCTCATTGTAGCGGAGAGGGTGTAGTAAAGGCGGAGGAAGTCGTAGATATACGCATTCCGGCCGGAGTAGGTGAAGGGATGCAGCTTTCTGTGTCGGGAAAAGGAAATGCGGCACGGCACGGAGGAATAAACGGCGATTTGTTGGTGGTTATAGAAGAGGAGCCGCATCCTGAATTGGTACGTGACGGCAGTGATTTGATATATAACCTGAAATTGAAGGTTACGGACGCTATTCTTGGAGAATCGGTGGAAATTCCGGTAGTCGATGGAAAAGTGAAAATAAAGGTGGAACCGGGAACGCAGCCGGGGCGTGTCCTTCGGTTGAGAGGGAAAGGATTGCCCGATATCAACGGGTATGGAAAAGGGGACCTTCTAGTATGTGTGGATATTTATGTACCTAAGAATATCAGTAAAGAAGAAAAAGCAATGTTGGAAACATTGTCTAAGTCGGATAATTTTAAGCCGAAAGAGAGCCGGGAACCCAATATTTTTGAAAGGATGAGAAATTTTTTCAGATAGGTAGAGATTGTATTTGAGAAAATAAAAAATAATAATTGCCGTTATCTTATAGATGAATTTATTAATTTGAATTTATAAATAAGAGGAATTTCAATGAAAAAAGTAGCAGTAGGATTTATTTTTATTTTTTCAGTTTTTTCTATTTCTCTCCTCTCTGCGCAGGAGCGAAAAGATAATAATGAGCTAAAAGGGAATAAGATTGAGTGTTGTTGCAAAAAATGTTTTTGTGAAGAGTGCTTGTGTGAAACCGATTGTTCCGAATGTAAAGAGTGCGGCCGGTATGAGTGGTGTAAAGCTTGTGCCGATTGTGTAGAAGGGGAATATTGTTGCGATTACCACAGAGCTTATTATAGCCGTAATTCGAGACGGGACGAGGATTATAGGCGCGATTACAACAGAAATAATAATGATCGTTATTATCACAGAGACAGGGAACATTACAGAAGAGGAGGATGTTGCGGTCGGGGATGTTAGGCCTGTAAATAAATAAGTAACGGGGCATGGAAGTAAAATTCTGTGCCCCGTTTTTATATGTATTATCGTGATGCCCTATTTACATAAGGGGGCATAAGGACAATATTCGCAGATTCTCCGGTTTTTTGTTTTTGAGAAAGGAACGGATGGAGAGAAAAGGGTTTCGAGGCATGATTTTAGGTTCTTTTTGTACTCTTGGGCGATTGAGGAAAAACGATATATGGTCTCTTTCCCGATTGTGATATGATTGTCGTATCCGTTTTCCCGCATAGCTTTTGCGAAATAAAGCGAAGGCATCACTTCGTCATGGTAACGTTCTGTCCAGAACAAAGCATATAACAGGGCTTGAAAAACAGCAATATTCGGTTTCTTATTATTTATATCGAACAATGAAGCTACGGAAGAGGTTGTATTGGCCGGTGTTCCGCTTTTATAATCGGTTATGCGGATAGTGCCGTCGGTTAATTTATCCACACGGTCTGTAATTCCGGTAAAACGGATCGTATGAGGTTTCTGTTCAATCGTAATTTCTACTTTTCCGTCGATATTCATCTCTGTTCCTATCAAAGAGAACGGAATATCCGATAAAATGTCGAAATCGATAATGTTTTTGATATATGAAGCGATGAAATAACGGGTGGAGAGAATGGTTCCGCTATATTCTTCCGGAGTAATATGGAGGTGTTGTAAAATTGTTCGGTCGATCAGAGACTCGATATCGTCGTTCCGTTCCCTGAGAGTTTTCAATATTTCGATAGTATCGGGCTTGCCTTTTATCCCGTCGTATATCTTTTCGAGGCATTCGTGCATTATTGTACCGAATTTCAGGGAATCTATCTCTTCTTCTATGGGAAGGGGTACTTTGAGCCTTTCTATATATTGCAGATAGAAGCAGTACGGGCAGGTGATATATTTATATAAGGCGGAAGCGGAAAGCGCTCGTTTGCCTTCTGTGTATTCATTCAGTATCTGTAAAATCCGTTCGTTTTTTTCCACAGGCGTATCGTCGATACTTTGGATGCTGACATTCAAAGAGAGGTTTATTTCCTTAAGAGTTGCGGCGTGTGGCGATTCGAGGCGTAATTGGTGAATGAAGCGGCTGGGCTCTCCCGATTTTATCTCTTCGTTTTTGGAACAATAGACGATGTGTATGTTTTTAGCCCGTTGCAAGAGCCGGTAAAAATAGTAAGAATACATCGCTTCGTGGTAGTTCAGGGTAGGCAGGCCATAACCGAATCGAAGGTTGTACGGGATAAATGAGGAGCTGACCGGGATTCCGGGGAATGTGTCTTCGTTTACAGATAGAATCAATACGTTTTCAAAATCGAGGTTTCGGGTTTCCAGAATCCCCATAATTTGAATACCTAACAAGGGTTCGCCTTCAAAACTTATCTTTTGTTGGCGTAAATGTTTCCGTAAAGAGGAGAGAAAAATAGATTCACTGATTTCCAATCCGCAGTTTTTAATGGTGTTGGCCACTTCCGATATGGAGCGGATGGATTGGAAAAGATATTCTCTGCTTTCCCGTATGTCGGGCCCTTGTATATTTTGAATAATGTATTCCAATACGGTGAGCAGGTAATTGCTTACCGATTCCGTCCCGGTTACTTCTGCAAATAAGATTTGGGAGAACTGGTCCTGAACGAGCCGGGAAATCGGAATATAAGCAAGCGACTTTTCTTCGATTTCATGGCATATTCCTTCGAATATCGTTTTCTGTTCTTTTGTCGATAAGGCTTTGATATATGGATGATTGATAATGCCGGTTATGTCTTTGTGGTAAAACAAGGTTTCTTTCTTACCGTCTGTTTGCCGGTATTTTCGGTTGTGTTGCAGTTGTATAAGATATTCGGTCAGGGAGTAGGCGGCAGTTAAAGCAAGGTCATATCCGGAAGTTACGTTGAATTGCTCTATTTCGGGGGGAATAGAATAGAGTACCGGTAACAATAACGATTCATTTGTCAATACGATTGCTGTTTCTTTTCCGGGCTGTTCTTTTCGGGCAGAGGCTTTTTGATAAATCTTCGACAAGTAAGTTTGTACGTATTTGCATTGCAAAGAGTCGGAAGGAGAGTTGATGATCGTTATCTCTTTCGGTCGTGCAAAATTATTTTTATCGGCAGAAATATCGGTTTCTCCCAATAATTTGATATTCTCGCGAATGAAAAGTCCGGCTTCCTGTTTTTTGTCTTTGGTATAATAATCGTCCGAATCCCAAAAAAAAGAGGTTTCATAATGTTCTTTTAGATGATTGAAAAGGATTTTTTCACTTTTGGATAATGCATTGAAACCGATAACGGCGAATTTGCTGTTTTCCGCAATGGCCGGAATACAATTTCCCGATAATAATTTTTCAGCTGCGGTACGGTATATCATTCCTTTATATCCGAATCCGTTTTGTTGCAGATTGTGTTTGTATCGGGTATAAATTTCGTAAAGGGTGTTCCAGATAGACAGGAATGTTTTTTGTTCGGCCGAATAGTTTTCGGGAAAAGAGAAAGCGTCCCAAAAGCGGTTAATAGCTGTTTTTTGTTCAGGAGATATATAGTCGAATATGTTTTCGATAGTTTTCAGGTCATTGATGTTGGAAAATAACATTCGGGCATCTACCATGTAATTGTCGATGGCATCGAAATCCGATAGCAGCATATCGCCCCAGAAGTAAAATTTGTCGAACGGTTCCTGATGAAACAGGTTATATACTTTGTATAGTTCGGCAATAAGGCGTAAACGTTCGGTATTTTTCAATTCCGATATCTGTTCCATTAATATATCGACCGACAAAAAATGAGGTTGCCAGACAGGATGTTTCAGGTGCCGCCGGGAGAGTTCATGGTTAAAGAACAAACGGGCGCGTTTGCTTGGAAATAGAATATTAAGATCGGAAATATTTTCTCCGTATTTTATATATAAGGTATCTACTGTTTCGCTGATAAAAGTTTTATTCATTCGGACTTTTATTTTTGATTGTACGGGCCTTATGGCAAAATAATAGTAAGATAAAGGTACAATTCTTTTTTGAATATTATTGTTTTTAGCAATTTATAGATTTAGGATTGTTATATTTAGGAATAGGGTTTGTGAGGGAGGGGATTATTTGCATAAAATTGATATGTAATCAGATAGCATGATAAAAGAGAAAATGAGATTAAAATTCTTTTTAAAAGAAGAAAAATTCTTGGTTAAAAATTTGGATGGTATATCTGAAATATCTATATTTGCACTCGGAAAATAAACAAGGCACCGTAGCTTAATTGAATAGAGCATCTGACTACGGATCAGAAGGTTACAGGTTTGAGTCCTGTCGGTGTCACAAGTACGGCGGCTTACAGTACTATAACTGTGAGCCGTTTTTGTTTTGATAGGAGAGGTAAATCCTTATTGGAGGAATAAGAATCCAAGGGATTAATATTGACCGGAATTTAAATTGCATTGATTCAGCAGAATATAAGAATTAAAAAGGTGTACTCATTTCAAAGTATGAGTTTATGTATTGAGTATAAATTATATTGGAAAGTACAGTTTACAAGGGACTACACAGGGTAACGGTCTGACGGGAGGATTACCGCCCGTCAGATTTTCCATGTAATGTTCAAGCTGTCGCTTGTGGCGGCAACGGTGGTAATCATCAAATCCACCACCCG
>DVIX01000063.1 GCA_018710935.1 Candidatus Avirikenella pullistercoris
TGTAAAAGTATATTACTTCTTGTCTTATTTAAAACGAAATGCCTATAGAAAAAATCTACTCACTAAGTAAATAAAATATTAAAGATAAATCAATTGAGTAGAGCTATGGATGTTAAACAGAAGAGCGACCAGGCTTTAATAGATGCATATCGAAAAGGAGACGAGTCGGCAATAAATGTTTTAATAGAGAAACACAGAAAGAAGATATACAATTATATTTTGATGTTGGTAAAAAATACCGACACGGCCGATGATATTTTTCAGGAACTATTTATTAAAGTAATCAACTCGCTAAGAAGCGGAAAGTATTCCGATTCGGGCAAATTCGTATCGTGGACGTTACGTATCGCCCATAATCTTGTAATCGACCATTTCAGAGGACTGAAACAAAAAAATTTCGTATCGGCAGATACCGATTTCAATGTTTTGAATAATAAGGATCTGGTGGATGGTACGATAGAAGACCGTATGATTACGGAGCAAACTGAAAACGATGTGCGGAAATTGGTCGATTTCCTGCCGTTGGAGCAACGGGAAGTGGTTATTATGCGCCATTATCTTGGATTGAGTTTCAAGGAAATAGCGGAACAGACCGATGTAAGTATCAATACGGCATTAGGGCGTATGCGTTATGCACTGATGAACATGCGCAAAATGATTAAGGAAAATCAAATTACGATTGCAATAAACAATTAAGTTTAAATTGCAAGGACAGGAAAGCAGGCTGCATTTTAAATATAAAGTGCAGCCTGCTTTTATATATTTGTTTTTGAGAAGCCCTTACCGATTATCGGACAGATATTTTCCCGATTTAAGAAAATATTATACCTTTGAGGCTTTCAAAATTCAGATATAATGATAAATTTTTCTCAACTGCCTTTCCGCCCGGCCTTGTTCTCTTCTTTGAAAAACTATAACAAGGAGTTGTTTGTAAAGGATTTAATGGCAGGTATTATTGTCGGTATCGTTGCGTTGCCTTTGGCTATTGCTTTTGGTATCGCTTCGGGGGTAACACCGGAAAAAGGGATTATTACAGCTATCGTAGCAGGGTTTATCGCTTCTTTTTTCGGCGGATGTAATGTTCAGATCAGCGGTCCTACAGGAGCATTTATTGTTATTGTGTACGGTATCGTACAAAATTTCGGAATAAGCGGATTGGCTATCGCAACGTTTATTGCCGGAATATTGCTGATTCTCATGGGAGTATTTAAATTCGGAACCATTATCCGTTTCATTCCTTATCCCATCATCGTAGGATTTACGAGCGGGATCGCCCTTACTATTTTTACAACTCAGATAAAAGACCTGTTCGGACTTCAGCTCGCTTCTGTTCCCGAAAGTTTTATCGGAAAATGGATCGAATATTTCAAAGCTATCGATACTGTGAATTTATGGGCTTTGGGAACCGGCATTCTGAGTATTTTAATAATTGTATATACTCCTAAGTTCTTCAAAAAGATTCCGGGATCTTTGGTCGCTATTGTTCTTATCACTGTTATCTGTTATATTTTACGCCATTATTTCGGGATCACTGCTATCGAAACCATTGGCGACCGTTTTCAAATCAATGCACAGTTGCCTCAGCCGCAAGGATTGGGATTGACTTTTGAAAAGATAAACATGTTGTTTTCGGCGGGTATCACAATCGCCATATTGGGAGCTATCGAATCATTGCTTTCTGCAACGGTGGCAGATGGGGTTACCGGGCAAAAACACGATTCCAATACCGAATTGATCGGTCAGGGAATCGCCAATGTGGTGGTTCCTCTTTTCGGAGGGATTCCGGCAACCGGAGCTATCGCCCGTACAATGACCAATATCAACAACGGCGGACGGACACCTGTATCGGGATTAATCCATGCCGGCGTACTTACATTGATTTTACTTTTTCTCGGCAATCTTTCCCGGCATATTCCGATGGCTTGTTTGGCAGGAGTATTGGTAATCGTTTCTTATAACATGAGTGAATGGCGTACTTTTAAAGCGCTGTTAAAAACGCCTAAAGCGGATATTGCAGTATTGCTGACCACTTTTTTATTAACGGTAATTTTCGATCTGACTATTGCAATAGAAATCGGATTGTTACTTGCAGTTATTATGTTCGTACGAAGGGTGTCCAATGTAACCAACATATCTATAATTAAAGAAAAAGTATTTACGACGAATAATCCGGACGTAAAGAGCGACGATACAGGAATTTCTCTTCCCGAAGGGGTAGAAGTATATGAGATTGACGGGCCATTCTTTTTCGGGATTGCCAATAAATTCGATGAACAGATGAAAATTATCGGGGATAAACCGTTGATTCGTATTATTCGGATGCGAAAAGTCCCTTTTATGGACTCTACCGGATTGCATAACCTGGAAATTCTGTATAAACACTGTCGGAAAGAAAAGATACATGTTATTTTGTCCGGTGTAAACGGACAAGTACGTGAGATGCTCGACAGAAGCGGACTAAGCGATATGATCGGAAAAGAAAATATCTGTTCCAACATTCATGATGCGGTAAACAAGGCAAGAGCGGATTTGGAAGAGCTGAAATATTAACTTTCCTGTCTTTATAAGAAGATGGCCGGTTATCCGTATCGGAATAACCGGCTTTTTGTATCATATAAAGGGTAAAAAGGGTATTTATTTCTTATATCAACTATTTTGAACAGTGTTATTTTTTATTTAATTTTAAACGATTTAAGTTATTACATAATTGCAGTGGGATGATTAAAGTTTCGGGGATTATAACCAGGTATTTATTGGCTTTGCTTTTTATCTTTTCGGGGTTTGTAAAAAGCGTTGACCCGATGGGGTCTGCAATTAAATTTCAGGAATATTTCGTAGCATTCGGAATGGAGTGGTTAACTCCTCTCGCCCTATTTTTTGCAGTCGTACTATGCGCTGCAGAGCTGCTTCTGGGACTCATGTTGTTATTAGGAATATATAAACGGATTACAGCATGGGCGGTGTTGATATTCATGAGTTTCTTTACCGTTCTGACCTTTATCATTATGCTGACCGATCCCGTTTCCGATTGCGGGTGCTTCGGAGATGCCGTAAAACTCAGCAATTCAGCTACATTCTATAAAAATATCATATTCCTGGGTGCGGCTGTCGGTAATTTCATATGGAACCGGTCAGGCAAGGAACAGAACCGTTTCAGGGCTTTGATATCATTTCTTTTATTAACGGCTTTCTCGGCCGGGATTTGCATTTATTCGCTGATTTGGTTGCCTGCAGTGGAATTTTTGCCCTACAAGATAGGAGTAAATATTCCTGAAGCGATGTCCATTCCTCCGGATGCTCCTCAGAGCGAACATGAAACTACGCTTATATATAAGGATAAACAAACCGGAGAAGAAAAAGAATTCGCTATCGAAGATACGACATGGTACGATACGTCACGCTGGGAATATGTCGATACACGGGATAAAGTTATCAAAGAAGGATTTATTCCTGTTATCACCGGATTTACGATAATGGATAACAGGGGATACGATTGTACTGAACAGATATTGAATACGGAAAATCTTGTTTTCGTGTTGATTATAAGAGAAATAACACCCGCTTCGATAGAACCGTTCAGAATAGAAATGGAAAAACTTTATCGGTTTGCGGAAGCAAATGGTTTCGGGTTTATCTGTTTTACTTCATCGAATACAGAGGATGCGGAAAGATATTTAGCAGAAATAACGGATATTCCTGTTGTCTGCTATAATTTGGACGAAACGGTCATCAAATCGGTTGTCCGTGCTGAAGCGGGAGTCGTAGTGTTGAATGAAGGCACAATAGTTGCTAAATGGAATATCCGTACAATCCCGGAATTCGATACCCTGCAACAAATGGAGAAGTCGTTTGAGAAGGCAGCAGCCCGGCAGGGATATTTTTATGCGGCCGTAATATTCGGCTTCGTTATTATAGCGGCTTTTTATCTTTTCCGTCCGGCAACAAAAAAAGAGTGATATGACTGGTTATAAATTCTATTTGCTGCAGTTTTTGTTCCTTATCTGTATGCTTCCGTATACAGAAGGACAGACTATTGTGAATAGGTTTAACAATCAGGGAATCCGTTTTTATGATTTGTCCGATGCTTTATTCAAAAAATCCCGTATTATCGCCGAACATGAAAGTCTCGATTTGGGGGCTCCGGCTATGATTCCACTTTCCGGAGGGATAACTGTCTCCTATGTGTCTCCGGACAAAAAGAACTGTCTGGTATTCGCACGAAATAGCAGCAAAGAAACCGGTTGGAAGTATGATACGTTAACTGTAGTCCATTCTCATTCAGGCGTAACCGGCATCAAAGGAGTAACTCTTTTTAACGTAACGGAAAGGAAACAACCGCCCCGTCTTCTATTGTTCAATACAGATAGTATTTTTTTACGGAGTATCTCTTCTGACCAGGGAAATACATGGGGAGCCTTTGAAATTATCAACGGATATGGAGGAGAAAGAATTATCCATATCCATCGGAAAGATGACGGCGTATTGATCGCCTTCTTTTGCAGTAATGAAAACCTTCTTAAAGGAGGAAGCGGAGAAGGGAAATCACTGGTATATAAGATATATTCCTATGATAACGGAATTTCATGGGGATTGCCGAGAATAGCAGTAAAACATAATATATACAGTTTGGAAGATGCGGCAATAGCTTATTACAACAACAGAAAAAAATCGAAACTTTATATGATCGTACATGAGCCGGATAATGCTTCCGCACTGTTTTCCGTCAGTGAAGACGATGGGGAAACATGGAGTTATCCTACACAACTACCTTCCCTGTTTAATGGCGACCGGCATCAGATAGCTATTTATAAAGACGATATATATGTCGTTTTCAGAGATATTTCGCTCTCTGTCAATGCCAATTATATCAGTCAGACATATGGAGATATTATGTTGTGGAAAGGGACCGTTAAAGATATCGAACGAAAACAAAAAGGGGATTATATCGTACGTCTTATCGACAATTCCCCTTCAGGTAACCACTTGTTGAATAATGCAGATATCAATAAATACGGTTATATTACCATGTTGCCTATTAATAAAAAAGAAATTCTGTTTGTCGGGCAAGGAAAGTGGGAAACAGCCCGGCCTGCTTATATCCGGAGTTTCATATTGAATACCGATAAAATGATTTCCGGCAATAACTGATATCAGTAGTACGAGACAGAGAAAAATGCAATAAAAGAGAGTGTAATTTACTTTCTTTTTATTTTCCTAAAATTAATATACCTTTGTTTTAATTGTAAAAGAACCTATTTTCTGCAATTTATACATGACATTATGAAAAAGTTTTATCTTTTATTAGCGGCTGTTTTATTTTCTGTTTCTTTGCATGCGCAAAGTGTTATAGAATCTTCAATAAATTCTTTTTCCCGTATTCGTGTATCGGGTAATATAGCAATTACGGTGACAAGGGGAGATTCTTTGAAAATAAAAGCGGAATTGCAGAATATTGCAAGCGACCGGTTCGAGTGGAATGTACGGGACAACGAATTATCCATAAAACTGAAGCAACCTTTTAATTCTCCGAAAGGTTCTGCCATAGTAGCGGTAAGTTATGATATGTTGGAATCCATTGTAGTAGATGGGGGAGCCACCTTTTTAAGTAACGGAGCTATCCGTTCCGATTTATTGTCTCTGGATGCTTCTTCCCGTTCTGTGGTAAGCATCGAAGCAGAAACCAGAGATCTTTCGTTGGTTGCCGGCAATTCCAGTGTAACCGTAAAGGGCTATGTGGAATATTTAACCATCAAGGCCAATGCCAACGCTTCGGTAAATACAGTCACGATGGAATGTCAGAATGCAACCGTCACGACCGCTTCCAATGCAGAATGTTATGTATCCGCAGAAAAAAGGCTGGAAGGGCGGGCTACAACCAACTCGACTATTTATTACAAAGGAGCTCCCGAAATCGTAAAAACGAGTACTTCTACATTAGGTTCGATAGAATCGTTTTAATCAGTTTCGTAAAACAAACGAATACTGTGATAAAAAAACTTTGATGAAAATTTCATCAAAGTTTTTCAATTTCTATTCAAAGGTTAGAAAAGAGTATTTATATCGATATATTCGAAACATCCCCGATCTATAAGCGGAATAAAACAAAGTTCCGATGCATGATTCATCGTTACATCCGTCGGATATTTCCCTTTTAAACGGAGTTCTTTCAGAATCGCTCCGCCGGAAGTAACGATAGCGACTGTGCCATGCCCATAACGCGCGACATAGATATTTCCGTACTTATCGCATGTCATTCCGTCCAATCCGGGAGTCCGGAATGTCGTGAACAGCCGTTTATTAGATAAAGTTCCGTCATGATTGACATCATAAACCCATATTTTCCCCTGCAAAGATTCGTTTACATACAATTTTTTCCCGTCATGGCTTAAATCAATGCCATTTACTGTTCCCATATCTTCTTCCAATAAGGAAACTCTCCCTTCAGGAGAAACCAACCAAAGTTTGCCTGTCCCTTTTTCCCAATCCGGATCCGTAACGTAAATATAACCTTTGGACGAAACAACCAGATCGCTTAATTGTGTCATGTCGGGATCATGGGCGAAAAGAGAAACCTCTTTCTTTTTATTAATCAGATATATGTTATGTCCTACTGTATCGGCGACAAAAAGATCTCCTTTTTTCGTTATATGTATTCCATTTCCTGCAGCACCTTCCGGTAAAGCAGCATATACGGAATATTTCCCTTTCATGGTAACAAACCCGATATTACCGTCTTCCCCGAAATTAGTTACATACAGATTTCCCAATTTATCGACCGTGACACCATTCGCATTTTTGGAAAGCAAGCCTTCCGGCAAAAAATCCTGGCTTTGGGCAAAAGAAAATGCAGACACTACACATAAAATAATTGTAAAAACTATTCTTTTCATAACCTTATTCTCCTTTACGAATAACAAAGATAATCAATAATAGATAGCGAAACAAACACGAAAAGAAGGAAAAAATACGTAAAAAATTGCGGAATGAATT
>DVIX01000064.1 GCA_018710935.1 Candidatus Avirikenella pullistercoris
GGAGCAATAGTTGTATGTGGAATAATAATATGTTTACTTTGTACCAATATTTCGATAAATAAATATATAAACCTCGATAATAATAACCTGCACGTTTATTAAGTTATATACTAATAAGAAAAAGATAGCATTATGATACAAGAAAATGAAAAAATGGCGTTAGGCAAACAAAACTATATCTTGTTGATTATCGGTTTTGCCATTATCGTTATCGGTTTTATCTTAATGACCGGAGGCGGAAGCGATGATCCGGCCGTTTTTAACGCCGAAGAACTTTTCAGTTTCAGACGTATCACATTAGCTCCTATTATCGTACTGTTCGGTTTCGGATTCGAGATTTATGCGATTATGAAAGTAACTAAACCAAAAAAAGAACAAGAAAAGAAAGCATAATTAAATTCCAATTCTAACCCTTAACAGCCGATATGAGCATACTCGAATCTTTAATTTTAGGTATCATTCAAGGATTAACGGAATTTTTACCTGTCAGCAGCAGCGGACATCTCGAGATTTTAAGCTATTTTTTAGGAGTACAAGGAGAAAATAACTTGGCATTCACTATCACTGTACACGGAGGAACTGTATTGAGTACGATCATTGTATTCCGAAAAGAACTCGCACAATTACTCAGAGGTTTCTTCAAATTCAAAATGAATCCGGAAACCGTATTCATTTTAAAAATCCTTGTCTCATTGATTCCTATTCTCATTATAGGTTTAACCTTAAAAGAACAAATCGAAGGGTTATTCGGACAAAACCTCGCATTTGTCGGGACGATGCTTATCGTAACCAGCATCCTATTATGGATAAGTTATCGTAAAAAACCGGGGACAAAAGATATTTCGTACAAAGATGCTTTTATTATCGGAATAGCTCAGGCATTCGCTGCTCTTCCCGGCCTTTCCCGTTCCGGTTCTACCATTTCTACAGGATTATTATTAGGAAATAGACGGGAAGAAGTCGCTCCTTTCTCTTTTTTAATGGTCTTAATTCCCATAATAGGCATGAACCTGCTGGATATTGTCAGCGGAGATTTTTCCTCGTCCGAATCGATCGGTTCTACACCCCTTATATGCGGATTTCTCAGTTCATTCATCACCGGGACTTTTGCTTGTAAATGGATGATCAATATCGTAAAAAGAGGAAAACTAATCTGGTTTTCATTATATTGTTTCCTGTTAGGATTAGGCGTTATCCTTTTCGCATAACTAATAATAAAAAGACCGGACACTAACCCCTATCTGAATCATATGGAGAAATTTTCGAAAGAGATAGATTTTTCTGAAGGATATATCCTGGCTGTCGATAAACCGTATGAATGGACATCGTCCGACGTTGTAAGAAAAATCCGTATTCTATTGAATAAATTAGGATATAAAAAAATAAAAGTCGGACATGCCGGAACTTTAGATCCTTTAGCCACCGGATTATTGTTGATATGTATCGGGAAAGCTACGAAGAGAGCCGAGTCGTTACAAAATGAACAGAAAGAATATATAGCCGACATACGGTTAGGTGCGACAACCCCCAGTTACGATTTGGAACATCCGATAGATGCAACATACCCTATCTCTCATATTACACAAAAAATCATAGAAGAAACCCTCGCCGGTTTTATCGGAGAACAAGAGCAATTACCTCCCATATACTCAGCAAAAAGTATCGACGGAAAAAGAGCTTACGAATATGCTCGGGCTGGAAAAGAGATAGAATTACGCCCCAGCCTCATCTCCTATTATGAACTTTTTCTAGAAAAATGCAATCTGCCGGATATAACTGTCCGGATAAAATGCAGTAAAGGAACTTATATCCGTTCCTTTGCAAGAGATTTAGGGGAAAAACTTCATAGCGGCGGGCACCTCACCGCCTTACGCCGGACACAAAGCGGAATCTACCGGGTTGAAGATGCATATACAATAAAAGAGATCGAAAACATTTTACATAATACAAAATAATACAATGTAATCGAAACGGAATATATCCCTAAAAAATCGTCTGACCATACCTAATTGTAAAAAGATATAATCAAACAAAATGTTATTTTTAGTCAAGACTAAAAGATCCCGGACTATTTCATATTCTCCAAATAAAAGTTCTGCAAAACTCTCTTTCAGTTTTTTTCAAATTTTTCAAAAAATATTCACCTCAAAACGAAACAAAAATTTATTTTTTTCGTATTATTATTGTCATTTTTGTTTTATATAATCCAAACTGAATATCTCATAATAATTTATTTACTATGAAACTTTCCCAATACAAATACAGCCTCACACCCGATATGCTGGCTAAATACCCTGCAGAAAACCGGGATGAGTCGAGATTGTTGGTACTTGACCGTAAAAGCGGAAAAATAGAACACAAAATATTCAAAGATATCATCTCTTATTTCAAAGATGGAGATGTAATGATATACAACAATACCAAAGTCTTTCCGGCACGCCTTTATGGGAATAAAGAAAAGACAGGCGCTGAAATAGAAATTTTCCTTTTACGGGAATTAAACAAGGAACAACGGTTATGGGATGTTCTAGTAGATCCCGCCCGCAAAATAAGAATCGGCAATAAACTCTATTTCGGAGACGACGACGTACTGATTGCCGAAGTAATCGACAATACAACCTCCAGAGGCCGAACATTACGATTCCTTTTCGACGGAACACACGAAGAATTCAAAGAAACTTTGTTTCGACTGGGAGAGACACCCCTGCCAAAATGGATCCGTCCTAAAGTAGAGCCGCTCGATGCCGAACGATATCAAACCGTCTTCGCGAAACACGAAGGAGCCGTTGCTGCCCCTACGGCAGGACTGCATTTCAGTAAACATTTACTTAAACGGCTTGAGATAAAAGGAATCCAACAGGCAGAAATTACTCTCCATATCGGATTAGGAAATTTCAGAAGCATCGATGTCGAAGACCTCACCAAACACAAAATGGACTCCGAACAAATCTTCATCGACGAAACCGCAGCCAACATCGTAAATACAGCAAAAGACAAACATAAAAAAATTTGTGCCGTAGGGACAACTGTTATGCGGGCAATCGAAAGCTCCGTCACCACACAAGGTTACCTGAAACCATTCAGCGGTTGGACGAATAAATTTATCCTTCCTCCTTATGATTTTTCCGTAGCCGATTGTATGGTCAGCAATTTTCACCTGCCCCTCTCTACTCAATTAATCATGGTTTCCGCCTTTGCAGGATACGACCTGCTCATGGATACTTATAATGTCGCAAAAAAAGAGGGATATCGCTTCGGAACTTATGGCGATGCAATGTTAATTTTGTAAAAGCAAACACCCCCAAATAGCATAAAATCCGCTCCGTTTTTAACGGAGCGGATTTTCAATTTATATCGAATTAATTCCTTTACCTATTCCTAACAAAATATTAACACGACTTATTCTATTTTGCATTATTATTGTTAATTAATTCATTTATCAAAAAACAAACAAAATCCTTTTACTTTCTTTTCATCCAAAAGATCCTACATTTTCTTACAATTTTTTGAAATTATATAATATTATCTTATAACAATGTATAATAAAAATTATTATATTTACGGATAGTAATATAACTATAAAAAAATTTCTCAGACTTACACTTTTTATTTCATTTAAAAATTAAATATTTCTCATATCATGGCAATATTAAAATTTGATAAAAACGAACTGGTTAACCTGGAATATTCTTTAGGCAGGGAATTTTTAAGCACCAATCGCGCCGGAGGATATATGAGTTCGACAATTATTTGTTGCAACACCCGCAAATACCACGGTTTAATGGTTTGTCCCGTCAAAGAATATAACGATGAGAATTATGTGCTGTTATCGACCATAGATGAAACAGTTATACAACATGAACAAAGTTTTAACCTCGCTATACACAAATTTCCCAACTCATACGATCCGAAAGGACATAAATACATTACCAATTTCGATTATACTCCGACTCCCTCTATCACTTACCGTGTAGGAGGCGTAGAAATAAAAAAAGAACTTTTGTGGCTTCACACTCACGAACAATTATTGATAAGATATACACTATTAAATGCTACATCGCCTACAAAATTGAGATTGCGCCCCTTCTTGGCCTATCGACAGATTCATACTTTGAGTAAAGCCAATATGTTCGCAAACTCACACTTTTATCCCACAGACGGAGGCATAAAAATCCGAATGTATTCCGATATGCCATGGCTTCATATGCAACTGAACACGGACAACGAGTTCATTCCTGCTCCGGACTGGTATTATGATTTCGAATATCCGGAGGAAGCAGCCAGAGGATATGAATCTCACGAAGATTTGTTGACTCCAGGTATTTTCGAAATGGATATTCAAAAAGGGCAAAGCATTATTTTATCATGCTCTACAAACGAAATAAAATCAGCAAATTTGGCCAAAGAATTTAAAGAAGAGATATCCAAACGCACTGATAAGACCGAATTCATCCCTTGCCTGAAACATTCGGCAAGGCAGTTTGTGATCAATAAGGAAAATAAAAAAATCGTTTTAGCCGGTTATCCATGGCTGAATAACCGAGGAAGAGATACTTTCATCGCTCTTCCCGGGATTACATTAACCCAAGGGAACGTAAAAGATTGTACCGATGTATTGAAAAATATGGTGGCAAATATGCGGAACGGAATTTTTCCGAATTACGAAAACAATTATAATTCCGCCGATACCTCCCTCTGGTTTTTCCATACTTTGCAACAACTTGAAAAACACACCTCCAAAGAGAATATATGGACTCTTTTCGGAGAAGCAATGAAAAATGTAATTTCCGCTTATGCAAACGGACTGCCTGAACAAGGTATATTCATGCATGACAACGGATTAATCTGGGCATCTAAAGAAAAAACCGCCCTTACATGGATGGACGCCTATATTGACGGATACCCTGTAACTCCGCGCGACGGTTATCAGGTAGAAGTAAATGCATTATGGTTCAATGCTATATCTTACACTTTAGATATGGCCAAACGATATAAAGACAAAAAGTTCGTAGCTGAATGGGAAGGTTTTCCCGAAAGAATAAAGGAAAATTTTATTAATACATTCTGGATTCCTTCCGATAACTATTTAGCAGACTACGTTAACGAATATGGACAAAACAAGCAAATTCGCCCCAATCAAATTATCGCTTGTGCATTAAAATACCGGATATTGGACGAATTGCAAATAAAAGGAGTCTTAGATATTGTAGAACAACACCTTTTAACCCCGAAAGGACTACGTACCCTTTCTCCGACAGATCCTGCCTATCAAGGAAAATACGAAGGAGA
>DVIX01000065.1 GCA_018710935.1 Candidatus Avirikenella pullistercoris
GGGAAGGAACACGATATACCTTTCTATAAGAACGAAAAATCGGTAGTGGTACTCGGTTCCGGCGCATACCGTATCGGCAGCTCTGTCGAATTCGACTGGTGTTCTGTAAACGCCATACAAACCGCCCGGAAATTAGGTTACAAATCCATCATGATCAACTATAACCCGGAAACCGTATCTACAGACTACGATATGTGCGACCGCCTCTATTTCGACGAACTATCGTACGAACGGGTATTGGATGTATTGGATCTGGAAATACCGAAAGGGGTTATCGTATCGGTAGGCGGACAGATACCTAATAACTTGGCTATCCGGTTATACCGTCTGGATATTCCTGTACTGGGAACTTCTCCATTATCTATCGACCGGGCAGAAAATCGTCATAAATTCTCCAGCATGCTCGACCAACTGGGTATCGATCAACCGGCTTGGAAAGAGTTGTCCAGCATGCACGAAATAGACGAATTCATCGAAAAAGTAGGCTATCCTGTTTTAGTACGTCCTTCTTATGTCCTGTCCGGAGCTGCGATGAACGTATGCCACAATGCCGAAGAATTAACGACATTCCTGAAATTGGCAGCTAAAGTTTCCAAACAATATCCGGTAGTCGTTTCTCAATTCCTGCAGAATGCAAAAGAAATAGAATTCGATGCCGTAGCTAAAAACGGAGAAATCGTAGAATACGCTATTTCCGAGCATGTTGAATTCGCAGGGGTACACTCAGGCGATGCTACCTTGGTATTCCCCCCTCAAAAAATATATTTCGAAACAGCACGCCGAATCAAACGGATAAGCCGCAAGATAGCTAAAGAATTAAATATCAGCGGACCGTTCAATATCCAATTTCTTGCAAAAAATAACGACGTAAAAGTTATAGAGTGTAATTTACGGGCGTCTCGGAGTTTCCCATTCGTTTCCAAAGTACTGAAACGTAACTTTATAGAAACGGCAACCCGCATTATGCTGGATGCACCCTATGAAAAACCGGATACTTCTACATTCGATATAGATTGGATCGGGGTAAAAGCTTCGCAGTTCTCCTTCTCCCGTCTGCATAATGCAGACCCCGTGTTAAGCGTGGACATGTCCTCAACCGGAGAAGTAGGTTGTTTGGGCGACGATTTCAATGAAGCATTGATAACCGCTATGATTTCGGTAGGATATAAAATTCCGAAAAAGAGCGTTATGGTCTCTTCCGGGGACAGTAAATCGAAAGTGGAATTATTAGATGCCTGCAAAATGTTGCAGAAAAACAATTACGAGATTTATGCTACGGCAGGAACCCGGAAATTCCTGGCTGATAACGGGGTAACCGCACAAGAAGTGGGATGGCCGGACGAAGACAGAGAACACAATATCATGTATCTGATTTCCAACCATAAATTCGACTTGGTTGTCAATGTCCCGAAAAATCATACCCGCCGGGAATTGACTAACGGATACAAGATACGCCGTGGCGCTATTGACCACAATATCCCTCTGATTACCAATGCCCGTTTAGCAAGCGCTTTCATCGAAGCATTCTGCGCAATGAAAGAAAAAGATATTCACATCAAAAGCTGGCAAGAGTATAAATTAGGAGAATAGGACAACTATAATAATCTCATCTAAAAAAGCCCCGCATGGGGCTTTTTTAATATCCATATTATATCTTAAAGGCAGACTCCCGCCATTCAATAAATCACATTCTCCGAACCGATAAAACAGATATTGAGAAAGCTATAGCTACCAATACCAGAATACATCCGATAAAAGCATTCCACCCTACTCCTGTCAATACGATACCAGTTAAGGAACCTATGAAACTTGAACCTATATAATAAAACAACCAATAAATACAGGTAGCACTGCTTTTATCATGCCGGGCATTAATAGCAACGATCCGACTCGCCATGGTATGCACACTGAAAAAAGCGAATGTCATAATACCGAGTCCCAATACGATAGCCCAAAGTTGCATGACAAGCATCATTGCAATCCCTACGATCATAAGAATAACCGCCCCTCGCAACAACACTACCGGTCCGTACCGGTCCGACCATTTACCGGTCAGGACAGACCCCGCTACTCCTACCGTATACATAACATATATCATGGCTACGACATAATGAGGCAATCCGAAACGAGGCGACTCCAGAATAAACGACAAATAATTATAAACGCTCACAAAAGCCCCCATTACTAACCCTGCAATTATATATAGCCCTAGAAACAGAGGCGTCCGTAAGAAAAGTCCCATTTGCCGCAATTTATTTTTTATATCGGCATGAACAGGATGAAAATTTTTCGACAAAGGAATCTTCTTAATAAAGACAATAGCCAATAATAAACAAACCGTTCCGATTATTATAGCCGCCCCTCTCCAGCCATAGGTTTCAGATAAAAGTGTTCCGGCTACCCGCCCGGACATTCCCCCGATCGTATTTCCGCTCAGGTACAGGCTTATTGCTAAACCTATCACTGACGCATCTATTTCCTCCGATAAATAAGCCAACGCTACCGCAGATACTCCCGATAAAACCATTCCCTTCAATAATCCGAATCCGACTAACGCAGAAAAATTCCAAGCAAAAGCCGATAGCACTGTAAGTAAAGAAGAAACGACTAAAGCCATCCCCATAAGCCATGTACGGGAAAGGCTATCAGCCTTAAAAGCAAAAATAAACAGTCCTATCGCAATTCCCATGGTCGATGCTGAAACAGAAAGACTACTCATTGCCGGTGAAATATCGAAATCCCGGCATAATTCCGATAACATCGGTTGGAATAAATACAACTGTGCAAATACCGAAAGTCCCGACAAAAAAATACAATTCCGAATCAAACGGAAATTTTTATTACTCCTTTTTACTGCGGATACAGATGAACACATACTACTTTTATAAAAACAGAATACAAATAATCACCCCATAAAATAAAATACGTCCGGTTCGAGGACTAAGAACAATATCATACCGCTACTTTCCGATGCGAGACGAGTTACCGCAAAAGAGCAAACAAACATTACTATCACGGCAACACATAACTTCCTTATTGATATTTCATAGATATGGTTCATATCCTTATATTGGATTTATTGCTTTAAATCGTACATGAGGGATACCGTCAATCGTCATAGACTTATCTTCATGGAATCCTATTTTCTCTAAAACACGCCTTGATTTCAAGTTGTCGGTTTCAATAAAGGCATAGATACACGGAATTTTCAATTTATTGAAAGCATAATCTATCAAAGCAACAGAAGCCTCTGTGGCATATCCCTTACCCCAATATTTCCGTATAAACCTATAACCAAGATCATAATAGCAAGGGAGAGCATTCATCGGTTCATCTACATATTTAAGTCCTGCCCATCCAATAAATTTATTGTTCTCCTTCAAAACAACAGCCCATCGACCAATACCGAACATATTATATTGTCCTCGTATGAAATCTATTATTTCAAGAATCTTCTTCCTGCTTTTCACGGGATCGTTGCCGAGATATCTGTGCACCTCAGGGTCGGAATCGAGTTCAAACATGGCATCTGCATCCGAAGGCAGTATCTCTCTTAAGATCAGACGTTCTGTTTCAATCATATTAAAAACAATTTCATTACACGATTATTTGATAATTCTTATTTCTTCATCCCAAAAATGATAGCAAAACCAATACGGTTAACTCCAAACTGTTTAATATCCGATATGGTCAGTGCATAAATTCAAAATTTTGAAT
>DVIX01000066.1 GCA_018710935.1 Candidatus Avirikenella pullistercoris
ATTTGAGAAAGGCTATATATGAAAAGAAAATATAATTTAAATGACGACTTGTCTAATATATCCGATGCATTAGACACTCGAAACCCTGTTATTCCGATCTTCTCTCCTGAAGACGAAGAGACCAACAAAGTGGATATTCCCGAAATATTACCCATACTCACTTTACGAAGTTCCGTTCTGTTTCCGGGAGCAATTACCCCTATTACGGTAGGACGCGACAAATCTATCCGGTTAGTACGCGACATCGAACAACAAGGCATCATGCTGGGTACTATCCTGCAAAAAGAAGCCTCTATCGAAGACCCTAAACCGGAAGACCTGTATCGTGTCGGTACTGCAGCCCGCATATTGAAGATTCTGGAAATGCCTAACGGAAATTTAACCGTAATACTGCACGGGCTGGAAAAATTCGAAGTAACCGAATATATTTCATTCGAACCTTATTTCAAAGCGAAAGTCAGTCCTCTAAAAGACATAAATCCGGAGAAAGACAGTGTAAAATTCGAAGCATTGGTAGAATCTATCAAAGATATTGCTATCAATATTATCAGCCTGTCCCCTTCGATTCCCAAAGAGGCAACTTTTGCCATTAAAAATATCGACAGCAAAAAAGGTATTATCAACTTTATCAGTTCCAATATCGAATTTTCAGATGCCGACCGCCAACATTTATTGGAAGCTCCCGGCCTGTTAATCAGGGCTCAACGCCTTTTGGAAATACTGATAAAAGAACAACAGTTATTGCAACTGAAACGTGAAATACAACAAAAAGTAAAACAGGATATAGACCTGCAACAACGGGAATATTACCTGCAACAACAAATGCGTACTATTCAAGACGAATTGGGGGGCGATCCTGCCGATCGTGAAATCGATGAAATGCGCATAAAAGCAGAAAAGAAAAAATGGAAAAAAGAAGTTGCGGAATTGTTCGATAAAGAACTGAACAAATTAGAACGGATGAATCCCGCCGTAGCGGAATACTCCGTACAGATGAACTATCTGCAACTGCTTCTCGACCTTCCATGGGATTCATACACCAAAGATAATTTCGATCTGAACCATGCAAAAAAACGCTTGGATGCGGATCATTTCGGATTAGACGAAGTGAAAGACCGAATTTTAGAACACCTTGCCGTACTTAAACTGAAAGGTGATTTAAAATCTCCTATCCTGTGCCTTTACGGGCCTCCGGGAGTTGGTAAAACCTCTTTAGGGAAATCGGTAGCCAAGGCATTAAGACGTAAATTCGGACGTATATCGTTAGGCGGTTTGCATGACGAAGCAGAAATACGGGGACACAGGCGTACCTACATCGGAGCAATGCCCGGACGTATCATACAAACGATACGTAAATGCGAATCGTCCAATCCGGTAGTTATTCTCGATGAGATAGATAAAGTAGGAAACAGCAATCACGGAGATCCCGCTTCCGCTCTGTTGGAAGTGCTCGACCCTGAACAGAACACTACTTTCCACGACAATTATCTCGATACCGAATACGATTTGTCTAAAGTATTGTTTATCGCCACGGCCAACAACGTTTCCGCCATATCGCCCGCATTACGCGACCGTATGGAAATGATAAACATTCCCGGATATTTATTGGAAGAGAAAATAGAAATTGCAAAAAAACATCTGATTCCGAAACAGTTGGAAGCTCACGGCGTAACTGCAAGGCAATTAAAAATGTCGGCTCCGGTAATCCAAAAAATTATCGCTGAATATACTCGTGAAGCGGGAGTAAGAACACTCGACAAACACCTTGCAAAAATAGTCCGCCATCGTGCCAAACAAATCGGATTCGAAGAAAAATACAAAACCGAAATAACGGCAGACGATGTAGAAAATATATTAGGTGTACCCCGTTATATCAACGACATGTATGAAGGAAACGACCTGCCCGGCGTAGTGACCGGCCTTGCCTGGACGGAAGTAGGAGGCGATATACTCTTCATCGAATCCAGCCTGAATAAAGGAAAAGGCGGTTTGTCCATCACCGGTAACCTGGGCGATGTAATGAAAGAATCCGCCACTATCGCCTTACAATGGATTAAAGCCCACGCCGACCGATTAGGCATTGCCCAGGAGGTATTTGAAAAGAATGACATACATATCCACGTACCCGAAGGCGCTATCCCTAAAGACGGCCCAAGTGCAGGTATTACAATGGTTACCTCATTAGCCTCTTTATTGACCGGACGGAAAGTACGGGAAAAACTTGCCATGACAGGAGAAACCACCTTAAGAGGCAAAGTATTGCCTGTAGGGGGACTGAAAGAAAAGATTTTGGCAGCGAAACGGGCAGGTATCACCGATATTATCGTAAGCGAAGAAAACAAAAAAGACATACAAGATATCAAAGACGAATATATTAACGGATTAACATTCCATTACGTCAAAACGCTCAATGACGTACTTGATATAGCCCTACTATAAATAAAAAACGAAACCTTAACCAAGAAGCGGCATAATGCCGCTTCTTCCTTTTTACATTAATATATTTACCTTAATATACCAATCCCTGTTCCCTGAACCATTTCGGATTTTTTGTGCAAATCCGAAACGCCATTACATATAACAGATTAATTACA
>DVIX01000067.1 GCA_018710935.1 Candidatus Avirikenella pullistercoris
ATCTTTTTCATAATCAATTTTTATGAGATATTATACCGCCCATCCGGCAGGCATTTTAACAAAAGCGCCGATAACCGCCAGCACTCCCAACAATATGATAACGCTTCCCGCAATCCGGCTGATTATCACCACATGGCGCGGACGAAACCGCCTCCGTATTTTATTGATAAAAAAGGTAAGGACAAACCACCATACCGAAGCCCCCGAAAAAACGCCCAGAATGGTAAGTACTGCCGTACCGGCGGAAAGATTCTCCTTTTCGATGCCGACAGTAGCGAATAACGCCACAAAAACAAGGATATAAGCGGGATTCGTCAGCGTAAGCAAAAACGTCGAAATATAATCCCTGAAAATATTTTTACTTCGGGCCCGATTTCTACGAACGTAAAGCGACGGCTTTTTCAGGCTGATCATAATGCCGATACCCATAATAATCACACCGCCGACAACCGTCAATAGCTCTTTCCTGCTCTCAATAAAAGACATGACTAACGAGAGGAAAAAGATAGCCACCACTGCAAATAACGAGTCAGCAGTAGCCGCCCCCAAACCGGAAAAAAAACCCGACCTGAATTTCTTGCTCAACGTACGCTGAATACACAATACTCCTATCGGTCCCAAAGGGATAGAACCCAATAATCCCATTAACATACCCTTAAATAAGAAAGTCAATGCCATAAATGCTCCTCTGTTTATCCCTTTGTTTCAAAAACATTTCCGTCAACCGCCGCAATGTTCGTACCGACAGAACAAAATACGGACACCCGACGATTCCGCAGCGATACGAACCGTATCGAAACCGGGTATTTCCCCTCCCGGCATCTTTTACAAAAATAGGGAATATTCCGGAACAATCAAAAAAGGGAAAAAGAGGCACCCTTTCCGGAATCATCGAAACAACGGCAAACAGAAGCCATTCATCTCCCAGAAACCTATCCTGATTCGGCTTCTATCCTGCCGAACGGCTCCTTCCGAAAACTCTTGCCATTACAAACAGGCAATCCCATAAAGACAAACTTTCCGGCAAAAGCCGACAGCTCATAAAAATAGCAGTGAAAAGATACTCGTATAAAAAGACATATAAAAAAGCGGTATTGTCTGATCTTAGCAGCAACAATACCGAATATCCGCCCGATAAAACAAACGATTAAAAAGAGAGGTGCAATTTTTCAACGGTATTGCGGCAGGCACGTTGCTCCGCCTCTTTTTTGGATTCTCCGATACCGTAACCGTAATCTACATTCTCGATCGTGACAACGGCATAGAATTGCAATACATCCTCCTCATTGTTACCGCCTTCATGGGAAGCGATATTCAAATGTTTCTTTTTTTTCTGGCACCACTCTATCAAACGGCTTTTATAATCCGTTTCCGTTTCGAGCAGGCTGTTCATATCGACATAACGTTTGAATATCCCGTTAATCAGCAGGCGATTGGTAAAGTCATACCCTTTATCCAAATAGATAGCCCCCATCATCGCCTCGAAGGCATCGCCGTAAATATGTTTGCGGGAATTATTGAAACTGCTGTATGAAACGACGTACTCATCCAAGCCCAGACGAAGGGCCAATTCATTCAGGGAACTCCGGCTTACGATGCGCGAACGGAGTTGAGTCAACGCCCCCTCTTTTTCATAAGGGAAATCGATATAGAGCATATCGGAAACCACAGCCTCTATTACCGCATCGCCTAAATATTCGAGGCGTTCGTTATTGATATGCGTCCCGTCGTCTAAAACAATAGAAGCCGACTTATGAATCAAAGCCAGCTTATAAAGTTCTATATTATTCGGATATATCCCGAATATATCGTTCAGTGCCTTATAAAATTGCCTGTCCTTCGAGAACCAAACCCTGAAAGGAAACAACAACCTGTCAATCACGACTTACTATTCCTCGTACTTTTTTAAAATAAGGGTAGAATTGTGTCCGCCGAAACCGAACGTATTGCTCAACGCATATCTAATATCGCGGTGTTGCGCTTTGTTAAGCGTAAGGTTGAGCCGTGAATCGATTTTGGGATCCAGATTTTCATTATTGATAGTGGGAGGAATAATGCCTCTCGTCAAAGCCATGATACAAGCGAGCGCTTCTACGGCTCCTGCCGCCCCTAACAAGTGGCCAGTCATGGATTTGGTCGAACTGATATTCATCTTGTACGCATGTTCGCCAAAAGCGCTCAAGATACCGTTAATTTCGGCGATATCGCCTACTGGAGTAGATGTTCCGTGCGTATTGACATAATCGATGTCCTCCACTTTCAAATTAGCGTCGTTCAACGCATTCATCATGGAGAGTTTCGCCCCGTATCCGTCGGGATGAGGCGCAGTCAGGTGGTAAGCATCGGCACTCATACCGCCGCCTACTACTTCGCAATAGATTTTCGCACCGCGTGCTTTCGCATGTTCATACTCTTCGAGGACAAGAGCTGCAGCTCCTTCCCCTATAACGAACCCGTCCCTGTCCACATCGAACGGGCGGGACGCTTTTTGCGGATCGTCATTACGGGTAGAAATAGCCTGCATAGCACCGAAACCGCCTACGCCCGCTTCGATAACCGCCGCTTCGGAACCACCCGTAAGCACCACATCCGCTTTACCGTAACGTATCAGCCACATGGCATCGGTTATGGCGTGGTTGGAAGAAGCGCACGCAGAAACGGTCGCATAGTTCGGGCCATGAAAGCCGTATTTCATAGAGATATGCCCCGCTGCGATATCCGCAATCATTTTAGGTATAAAGAAAGGGCTGTAGCGAGGAATTCTCTTACTCTCTACAAACCCTTCCGTTTCCTGTTGGAACGTAATCAGTCCCCCTATGCCTGAAGCCCAAACAACACCCGCACGCTCTTTATCCATATGCTCGAGGTCCAAAGCTGAATCTCCTACCGCCTGCGCGGCCGCAACCAGAGCATATTGGGTAAACAGGTCGTATTTACGCACCTCTTTCCGTTCGAAGTGTTCCTCGGCCTTATATCCTTTAACTTCACAAGCAAATTTAGTTTTGAAATTCGTCGTATCGAAGCGGGTAATGGGTATCGCTCCGCTGACTCCTGCTTCCAAATTTTTAAAATATTCTTCCACGTTGTTCCCCAGAGGGTTAATCGTACCGACTCCTGTTACTACAACTCTTTTCAATTCCATACTTTATAAAAAAGTTAATAATTCAACTTGCTCCGTTAAAAGAAACAAATACTTTCTGTTTTTTCTGTCTTAGTTTTTCTTGCTTTCAATGTAGCTGATAGCATCACCAACCGTGCCGATTTTTTCAGCATCTTCATCCGGGATTTGAATATCGAATTCTTTTTCAAATTCCATAATAAGCTCTACTGTATCAAGAGAGTCTGCTCCAAGATCGTTGGTAAAACTTGCTGTTGGAACTACTTCGGCAGCATCAACACCCAATTTTTCAACGATAATCTCAACAACTTTTGATGAAATTTCTGACATAATTCTAATTTTTTGAGTTTGACAATTTTTTCAAAATTTTTCTGATGAGCCTTTACACAAGGCAAACGCAAATTTTTTGCAAAGTTAAAATATTTTAGTTTATTTTTGTCATTACATACTACTTTTTTTACCCAAAAAAGAATTTTATTTACAATAAATCATTGATAATGAAAAATATAGCTATTTTCGCTTCCGGCTCCGGGAGCAATGCCGAAAACATTATTTCCTACTTCAATCGGACAAAAAGCGCAAATGTGCGCCTGATTTTATGCAACAAACCGGAGGCGAAAGTACTGTCGAGAGCGGAAAGGCTGCATGTAAAATCGGTCGCCTTTACCAAAGCGGAGCTGGACGACACTTCCAGAATCTCCGATATTCTGAAAGAGGAGCGAATCGACTATATTGTCCTTGCCGGTTTTCTGTTGTTGGTACCTCCCGCCCTGATAGAGGAGTACCGGGGGCGCATCATCAATATCCACCCCGCCCTGTTGCCAAAATTCGGCGGCAAGGGCATGTACGGCGACCGCGTGCACAAAGCCGTAATCGAAGCGGGAGAAACGCTCTCCGGCATCACCATCCACCATGTAAACGAGCTGTTCGATAGCGGCGACACCATTTTCCAGGCTACCGTACCGGTAACGGCAACCGACACGCCCGACTCATTGGCAGAAAAGGTACACGCTTTGGAATACCGTTATTTTCCCGAAATTATCGAACAGGAAATCCAAAAATCAGAGGCCGCCGAGAAATAAAGAACCGTTAATTATATTACCATAAATTCATAACTATTATGCACAGCTTTGGAAGCGACAATCATTCGGGCATACATCCCGATATTCTGAAGGCTATCGAAGAGGCCAACCGCGACCATGTACACGGCTACGGAGAAGATATTCATACCGAAACGGCACAAAAACTTTTCGCCGATATTTTCGGATGCAAAGAGAGTTATATCGTTTTCAACGGGACAGGCGCCAATGTTTTCGCCCTGAAATGCGCTACCCGCAGTTTCAATTCGGTTATCTGCGCCGCTACTGCCCATATCAACGTGGACGAATGCGGGGCGCCGGAATACCATACCGGGTGCAAATTGGTTACCGTTCCCACACCGGACGGCAAGCTCACTCCCGATAACGTAATGCCCCTCCTCACCGGGTTCGGATTCCAGCACCACGCCCAACCCAAAGTCATCTCCATATCGCAGCCTACGGAATTGGGTACGCTCTATACTTTAGACGAGATAAAAGCATTAGCCGGCTTAGCCCATTCACACGGTATGTTTCTCCATATCGACGGGGCACGCCTCTCCAACGCTATCGCCGCTTTAGGATGCACCCCGAAAGAGCTGACCTTAGGGACAGGCGCCGACCTTATCTCCTTAGGAGGCACGAAAAACGGAATGATGATCGGAGAAGCGGTACTTTTCTTCAACCCCGCCCTCTGTACCGGAAACGGCATGTACGAACGCAAACAGGCCATGCAATTAGCCTCCAAAATGCGTTTTATCTCCGCCCAGTTCTGCGCTTACCTGAAAGACGGACTATGGCTGAAAATGGCCGCACACTCCAACCGGATGGCGCAATACCTCAAGGAACGCATCGGGGAGATACCCCAGATACGAATCACCCAAAAAGTAGAAACCAACGGAATATTCGCCATTATGCCGAAAGAATTGGCCGAAAAGGTGAGAAAACGCTATTTCTTCTACACATGGAACGAAGCGAAAAACGAGGTGCGCTGGCTTACCTCTTTCGATACCACCACGGAAGATATCGACGATTTCATCGCCTACATAAAAGAGAATCTATAACTCTGAATTTTTGTTATTTATCCTTGCAAACAAATTATATTTTTCATATATTTGTTTAACGACTTAGGCCTTACCCACCTACGTTAAAAAAATAGTTCCATTGCAGAAAAACAGATGACAAAAATGAAAAAGATTTTTCTTACGATACTTGCCGCACTCACAGTATCGGCAGTATCGGCACAGGATGCAGGAAGCTGGGCTTTAGGCCCCCGTATGAACATTTATACCAATACAGGCGATGCGGTAATCGGCTTAGGTGCATTCGCACGTTACAGTTTTACGGACAACTGGCGTATCGAACCGTCTATCACGGCACTATTGCATAGCGGATGTTCTATCGACTTCAGTGTCGACGCCCAATACGTTTTCCACCTGAACGACAGCTGGGACGTATATCCCGCAGTCGGTTTCACTGCCAATGATATCGGGAAATGGGCTGCCGGATTGAATGTCGGCGGCGGTTTCGATTTCAGAGTAGCCAATAACTGGGACCTTTCGGCCGGGCTGAAATGGCAACCCATGTTCGACGACTGGCGCACGAACCCGGTAGTAATCAGTATCGGCGCAGGTTACAGATTCTGATTATCCGGTCCGAGATAACCGTTACAGACGGGAAACCGGCTATCGGAATTTATCACATACCTCGTATCATATACCTCGGTAAAGAGAAGTGACTTTGCCGGGGTATTTTTATTCCCCAACATTTATCCGCTTATGATACAGGAACACCGGTCGGCAGGCACTCGCCCCGGTTTCAACCGCTTTCATGAACCTCAGCTGTTTTCATAACTTTCAACTGTATATAAAGCAACCTCCGGAAACACGGCTATTCCGTACAGGCAGGTTCTTTCTCCCCTACACTGTCTTTCCGCCCGACTCTTTCCCCTTATCTTTTTCAGATTATCTTTCTCCGCAAACCGCCGGAAAGCTTTTATTTTCGGGTTCTTTTTTTTGATTCTCCCGTTTTTTGCCATAACTTTACCGGCTGTAAGACAATACGTAACCGATGAAAAAATTAGTTTTCGCAACGAATAACAAAAACAAACTGCGGGAAGTACAACAGATGTTAGAAGGGCTATATACCTTAGTAACTCCCGCCGAATTAGGCATTACGGAAGAAATTCCCGAAAACCAAACGACAATCGAGGGAAACTCTTCGCAAAAGTCCCGTTACATACACGACAAATTAGGTATCGACTGTTTCGCAGACGATACGGGGCTCGAGGTCGAAGCCCTGAACGGGGCTCCGGGTGTACACTCCGCCCGTTATGCCGGCGAAGCGAAAAAATCGGAAGACAATATCGCCCTGCTGCTTAAAAACCTGGAAGGGATATCGAACCGCCGGGCACGTTTCAGAACGGTTATTTCGCTTATTCTGAATAACGAAGAACACCGGTTCGAAGGAACGGTAGAAGGACGCATTACCACCTCGTGCAACGGGACGGCTGGATTCGGGTACGACCCCGTATTCGTTCCGGACGGTTACGACATCACATTCGCCGAAATGGATGCCGCAGAAAAAAACCGTATCTCGCACCGGGGCAAAGCCATTGCGAAGTTGGTAGAATATTTAAAATCGCTGCAATAAGAGGATGCGGACGCTCGAACTGCTTGCTCCTGCCAAGAGCTACGAATACGGGAAGGCAGCCATAGATTGCGGAGCCGATGCAGTCTATATGGGTGCCGCTAAATTCGGAGCACGGCAAAATGCGGGCAATCCGGCGGACGATATACGCAAAACGGCACAATACGCCCACCTATACGGCGCCAAAGTATATGTTACCCTGAACACGCTGTTATTCGACAATGAACTCGAGGAGGCGGCGAGAATAGCGGAAGAGGTATGGGAAGCCGGCGCCGATGCCCTTATCGTACAAGACATGGCGTTCTGCAAAATGAAACTGCCGCCCATTCCCCTTTTCGCCTCTACCCAAACGGCCAACCTTACACCCGAAAGGGTTAAGTTTTTAGAAGATGCCGGTTTTGAACGGGTAATCTTGGAACGGGCACTATCTTTGGAACAGATCGAAAAGATACGTTCCGCGACGCAAGTCCCGTTGGAAGTTTTCGTACACGGAGCCATCTGCGTCTGTTACAGCGGACAGTGTTACATGAGCCACGTGGTAGCCGGGCGAAGCGGCAACAGGGGCGTCTGTTCCCAGCCTTGCCGCTCCACCTTCGACCTGCTGGACGAGAAAGGCAATATCCTGCTGCGCAACAAACACCTGCTTTCCGTCAAAGACCTGTCGTGGGACCGTTACTTAGGCCGATTGACAGATGCAGGCATAGGCTCTTTTAAAATCGAAGGGCGGTTGAAAGACCTCGCTTACCTGAAAAACAGCGTCGCCTATTACGACCGGAAGCTGAACGAGCTGATCGGCTCCCGCAACGGATTCCGAAGAAGCTCTGCCGGAACGAGCCGCACCGCTTTCACTCCAGCCCCCGAACAGACCTTCAACAGAGGGTTCACCCCCTATTTCATCGAGGGGAAACGGGCCAAAGTAGCCTCTTTCGATACGGCAAAAGCGATAGGACAACGCATCGGTACCGTAAAAGAACGGGGAGCGGGATTTTTCACGACAGAGGGGAAAATCCCGTTGAACAACGGAGACGGCATCTGTTTCATCAATGCGAAAGGCGAGCTTTGCGGCTGTAATATCAATAAGACGGAGAACGGACGGATATATGCCGACAAACTGACCGGCCTGGAACCGGGCACAACGGTATTCCGCAATTTCAATAAAAAATTCGCTGCCGAGACTGCCAATGGCAAAACACGGCGCACCATAGAGGCTGCGATAGACATCCGGTTTGAAGAAGACGGAGCGGCAGTGTCCGCCGAGGATGAAACGGGCATCCGCACGGAACAGTTCTTCAAAGGCTGTTTCGAAGCGCCCAAAGACAGGGAACGGGCAGAGGAGACCATCCGCACACAGCTCTCCAAAAGCGGAGACACGCCGTTCGATATAAGCCGGATAACAGTCGTACCGCCCGTAAAATTCGTCCCCATATCGGTACTGAACAATATGCGGCGAGAAATATTGGAGCTGCTGGCACAGAAAAGAATAACGGAGTACCGCCGCCGGGAGAGCGCAGGCATGCAAACGCCCCGGATAACGGGAGAACCGGCGCTGACCTACAAAGCCAATGTCGTAAACCGCTTGTCTAAGGCGTTCTACACCGACTGCGGCTATAAAGAGATAGCGGACGGAGTGGAATTGCTGGACCATTTCGAAGGAATCGAGGTTATGCGCACCAAATATTGCATCCGCAAGGAGTTGGGAGAATGCCTGCAAGAGGGAGGGAAAAAAGGAACGCTCTATTTAGAAAACAACAAATCCCTTTTCCGGCTGCATTTCGACTGCAAACATTGTGAAATGGCGGTTATTTATACCGGAAAGAAATAAGAAGCGACATGGCGATACAAGAAAAAACAGAGGAGGGAAAGACGCTCTGTCCGAGCCTGATAACAGCGGACGGCTGGGACGATTACGAGCTTTTGGATTCGGGCGGATTCGAGAAATTGGAACGTTTCGGGAAATATGTCACGGCACGTCCCGAACCGCAGGCGATCTGGCAAAAAAGCCTTTCCGGAAAAATCTGGGAAGAGAAAGCCGACGCCTATTTCCGAAAAGATGCCAGAAACGAGGAACGGGGTATCTGGGAGCGCAAGCCCGGCATGCCGGAACAATGGCATGTCGGATACCGTTATAAACGAATGCGCCTGAAAATGCGTCTGGGGCTGACCGCTTTCAAACACGTAGGGCTTTTTCCCGAACAGGCTGCCAACTGGAATTACATATACGACACGGTGGAGGAGCTGACGGCGGCCGGCACGAAAGCTGCCGTGCTGAACCTTTTCGCCTATACCGGAGGCGCGACATTGGCGGCACGCGCTGCGGGAGCGGAAGTCACCCATGTCGATTCGGTGAAACAGGTAGTGACCTGGTCGAACGAGAATATGCAGGCGAGCGGACTCGACGGGGTACGCTGGATTGTAGAGGATGCCCGCAAATTCGTCCGGCGGGAAGTGAAACGGGGGAAACGGTACAACGGCATTATCTTGGACCCTCCCGCTTACGGACGGGGAGCCGAAGGGGAAAAATGGATTTTGGAGAAAGATATTTTCGCCTTGCTAAGCGACTGCAATACCCTGCTCGACGAAAAAGGGTTCGTCGTCCTCAACCTCTATTCCATGGGATTGTCGGCATTGCTTGCCAAAGGAATCCTGCAACAGGTTTTCGGCACTTCCCGGATAACATTCGGAGAGCTCTATTTTACCGACTCTTTCGGCAAAACCCTGCCATTGGGAGTTTTTGCCCGGTTTAAGAAATAACGGCACGAAAAAGAGAGAATATGAAAAAATACCTTATCCTGTTTTATACATTCGCCAAGATCGGGATGTTTACCATCGGGGGAGGTTATGCCATGATTCCCCTTATCGAACGGGAGATCGTACGGAAAAAATGGCTGAGCAAGGAGGATTTTATGGAGATGTTCGCCCTTACCCAATCGTTGCCCGGTATTTTTGCCGTAAATATCTCTATTTTCGTGGGGTATAAACTGCTAAAAGTCAAGGGGAGCATCGTATGCGCCTTAGCGACGATACTTCCCTCTTTCGTTATCATCCTGCTCATAGCCATGTTTTTCGACCGTTTTCAGGACAATGAGGCCGTGATACGCATCTTCAACGGCATTCGCCCTGCGGTCGTCGCATTGATTCTCTACCCCTGCATCTCTGCTGCAAGGGCGCTGAAACTGCGTTACGGACAACTGATTCTCCCCGGCATCGCTGCGCTCCTTATCTGGCAGGGAGGAGTATCTCCCGTCTATATCGTTTTGGCAGGAATAGCGGGGGGAATCATATATACATTATGGTTAAAAGATAAACTGAAAAAATTATAGGCGTGATTTATTGGCAACTGATATTGGTATATTTGAAAATCGGGACTTTCAGTTTCGGCGGCGGCTACGCCATGCTCTCATTGATTCAACATGAGATAGTAGAAAAACACGCATGGCTGACTACACAGCAATTTACCGATATCGTGGCTATTTCGCAGATGACACCGGGCCCGATAGGCATCAACAGCGCCACCTATATCGGATATAGCGTAACGGGGAGCGTCTGGGGTTCCGTTGCAGCTACCGTCGCCGTCTGTCTCCCTTCGTTCATCTTAGTATTGCTTATCTCCTATTTCTTTGTCAAATGCAAGGATAACAAATATATCCGGGCAGCCATGTCGGGGCTGCTGCCCATGTCGGTAGCGCTTATCGCCTCCGCCGCCCTTTTGCTGATGAACAAAGAAAACTTCATCGACTATAAAAGCATCCTTATCTTTTTCGCGGCTTTCATCGCCACCTGGAAGAAGGTACATCCCATTCTTTTGATTCTCCTCGCCGGGCTTGCCGGATTCTTGCTTTATTGAAACCGCCTGCAACCCGACCCGCCTGCACCGGTACACATACGGGCAACCCTGAAAAATAAAAACCACGGCTGCAATATTACAGCCGCGGCCGGTAAAACTCGACTACCGCCCTGACGATTTCGCAAGGCGATATATCTTTACTCCGTCCCGAATCATATGATAAACTGGAACAGGTCGGGGCTGTTATTCAGGTATTCATAAACGAATCCGTGCTGTTTCATCCGTTCGATAAGCGGCTGCAAATCATTCTTATCCTGCAACTCGATACCGATCAGGGCAGGCCCCTGCTCCCGATTGTTCTTTTTGGAATAGGTGAAATGGGTAATATCGTCGTGTTCGCCCAACACTTGTTGCACGAATGTAAGCAATGCCCCCGAACGTTGAGGAAACCGAATTACGAAATAGTGTTTCAACCCCTCGTACAACAACGAACGCTCCTTTATCTCTTCCGTACGGGTAATATCGTTATTGCTGCCGCTCACTACGCACACTATATTCTTTCCCTTTATTCTGTCCGCATAAAAATCGAGGGCGGCGATAGAGAGCGCTCCGGCAGGCTCTACCACGATAGCGCTTTTATTATACAGTTCCAATATGGTGGTGCACACTTTTCCTTCCGGTACGACAACAATATCATCCAGCACTTTTTTACAAATATCGAATGTCAGCGTTCCGGGACGTTTTACAGCCGCTCCGTCCACAAATTTGTCTATATCTCCGAGCGTCAGTATCTTGCCCGCTTCGAGAGAGGCTTTCATCGAAGCCGCTCCGGCAGGCTCCACCCCTATCACCTTCGTATCGGGCGACATCTGTTTGAAATAGGACCCTACACCGGCAGCGAGCCCGCCTCCCCCGATAGGCAGAAAAATATAGTCGATATGGCCGGGGGCATCCTGCATCACCTCCACGCCGATAGTCGCTTGTCCCTCGATAATCTTCTCGTCGTCGAAAGGCGGGATAAAACATTTGTGCTCCCGTTCCGCATAAGCGACCGCCTCGTCATTGGAAGCATCGAACGTATCGCCGGTCAGAACAATCCCGATATTCTCCTTTCCGAACATACGCACCTGCTCGATTTTTTGCTTCGGAGTGGTAGTCGGCATAAAAATCGTTCCTTCAATGCCTAACTTCTGGCAAGAGAGGGCAACCCCCTGTGCATGATTCCCTGCGCTGGCACACACGACACCCGCACGCAACTCCTTCTCGGTAAGGCTTCTGATTTTATTGTAAGCTCCGCGAATCTTATAGGAACGCACTATCTGGAGATCTTCCCGTTTCAGTAAAACATTGGCTCCCAATTTTTCGGAAAGATGCATATTCTGCATCAAGGGAGTAGAACCCGTAATAGCATTCAGCGTCAATTTCGCTTCCGCTATATCCTTTAAAGCAGGAAAGTAACTCATTTCGTTCGGATTTTAGAATTAAACTATAAAATTACAGAATATCGTCCTGTTTTGCAAGAAGAATCCGCCAAAACAAACCGATGTACCCTATTTTCTGCCCATACTCTACAACCATTTCCTTACCCATACCGACAAGGAACAACCGTAACCGTTAACAACTATCCCGGTATAGGGATTTTACATATTTCTTTCGGCACAAGTTCCGAATCCGCACCAATCACGAAACAGCCGGATAAGACAAGGCAAAATATCCGGTTACGAAAACGATATACCGCCGATAACCGAAAAATAAACGCCCCCAAGCGATAAGCGTCCCCGGACAGCATATCCCGAATAAGCCGTTTAGTTAGACAAACATGTATATTTTCGGAATGAAATCCGAAAATATACATGTTTTTGCGGATTGTAATCCAAAAAATCACTATATTTGTTACATAACAATCTACTCGGATATTTTCAATATTTTATCGAAATGATACAGCGCATACTTACAGAAATCATAAAATCCAAATTGGGCACAGGGAAAGCTATTATCCTCATGGGGCCACGGCAAGTCGGAAAGACAACTTTACTGCAAAATCTTTTCCCCGATAACAACGATATATTGTTTCTCAACGGGGACGAACTCGATGTCAGACAACTGTTTGAAAACATCTCATCCACACGCCTTAAAGCAATCGTCGGCAACAAAAAAATACTCATTATAGACGAAGCCCAACGCATCACGGATATCGGATTGCGTCTGAAACTCATTACCGACCAGCTCCCGACGGTACAACTTATTGCGACAGGAAGTTCGTCGTTCGATTTGGCAAATAAAATCAATGAGCCGCTTACCGGGCGTAAATGGGAGTATCGGATGTTTCCGCTTTCTTTCGCCGAAATGGTCGCTCACCACGGTCTGCTGGAAGAAAAACGGTTGTTGCCGCATCGGTTGATATACGGCTACTATCCCGATGTGGTAGTCCATCAAGGCGAAGAGAAAGAGATTCTCAAACAACTTTCAGACAGCTACCTTTATAAAGATATTTTGATGTGGGAACAAATTAAAAAACCCGATAAATTGCTTACGCTTTTACAAGCAATCGCTTTTCAGGTCGGGCAAGAAGTGTCTTACAACGAATTGGGAAAATTATGTTCTTTAGACTCCAAAACAGTAGAGAAATACATCAATTTATTAGAACAGACTTTCGTTATCTTCCGATTAGGTTCATTCAGCCGTAACTTGAGAAATGAGCTGAAAAACAGCCGGAAAATCTATTTTTACGACAATGGTATCCGCAACGCCATTATAGCCAATTTTTCACAAATCGAAACGCGTACCGATATAGGAGCACTTTGGGAGAACTTTATCGTATCGGAACGCAGAAAAAAACTTTCATACGACAGATTATGGAATAACTCTTGGTTCTGGCGCACAACAAACCAACGCGAAATCGATTATATCGAAGAGAGCGACGGACAATTAGATGCCTATGAATTCAAATGGAATCCCAAAGAAAAAGCAAAACTTCCCAAATCTTTCGCGGAAAAGTATCCTGAGAGCAGTTTCACAGTGATCAATCCGGACAATATGGACGAATTTTTGCTGTAAGCCGCTCCTGTCAAACACACAAACATAAATAAAAACGACATAAGAAATACCCCCGAAGCCCAAAAGGTTTTCGGGGGTATTTGCAATCTTATGAACCGTATTATGTTATTTGCGTTCCGGACGCAGGTTGCGCACTACGGCACCTGCCTGCCACATCTCGCTTTCACGCAGGTTTTTCAGTTCTTCATTCAATTTTTCGCGGTAATCGGGCTGGCTATTGGAGTCGATCGACCGTTGAGCCTCACGCCCTGCAGCCACTTCCGCATACAACTCTTTGAAAACAGGCAGGGAAGCGTCGCGGAATTTCGGCCACCAGTCGAGCGCACCCCGTTGTGCCGTCGTAGAACAGTTGGCATACATCCAATCCATTCCGTTTTCGCCGATAAGCGGCATAAGGCTCTGCGTAAGTTCTTCCACCGTTTCGTTGAACGCTTCGGAAGGCGTATGTCCGTTTTCGCGCAACACCTGGTATTGCGCAGCGAAAATGCCTTGTATCGCTCCCATCAACGTACCGCGTTCACCGGTCAGGTCGGAATAGACCTCGCGTTTGAAATCGGTCTCGAACAGGTAACCCGAACCGACACCGATACCCAATGAGATTACCCGGTCGTAAGCCCGTCCGGTAGCGTCCTGATGAATAGCGAAGCTGGAGTTCAGCCCACGTCCTTCCAGGAAAAGACGGCGCAATGAAGTGCCCGAACCCTTCGGAGCGATCAGTATCACATCGACATCTTCCGGAGGAATAATGCCGGTACGCTCCTTATAGGTAATCCCGAAACCGTGCGAGAAATAGAGTGCCTTACCCGGAGTAAGGTGTTTCTTTACCGTACTCCACATGGCAATCTGCCCCGCATCGGAAAGCAGGTATTGTATAATGGTAGCCTTTTCACAAGCCTCTTCTATATCGAAAAGAGTTTCACCTTCCACCCAACCGTCGGCAACGGCTTTATCCCACGATTTGGAATTTTTACGCTGGCCTACGATCACGTTAAACCCGTTATCGCGCAAATTCAACGATTGCCCCGGTCCCTGTACGCCATAACCTATAACCGCAATGGTTTCGTCTTTCAGGGTTTCCAATGCCTTTTTCAACGGATACTCTTCACGAGTCACAACGTTCTCGATTACGCCTCCAAAATTCATCTGTGCCATAATTCCATTTAAATTTAATGTTGCTATGATAATAATTAAATGATTCTCAAAAAACATCCGCGCGAAACACGGACTCCTCTCATATAAACATATTCAGCTTTTCCTCGATAGACTCCCGGTGCAGTACCACACTCCCCGAACGGGAGAACTGTTCGAGCGCTCCGCTTCCTTTCAACTCCTTATACAACAACTCTACCTCGTTGCGTGTTCCGGTCATCTCCACCACCACGTAATCCCCGTTCATCTCGAGAACCCTCGTTCCCGGATATTTATTCACCATTTCGAAGCCGCCTCCGTTCTCGAAGATAGATTTCGATATTTTATATAACGCCACCTCCTGGGTAATCAGGTCATCCGCCGTATAATACTCGGCATCGAACACTTCGATAATCTTCTTAATCTGTTTTACCACCCTCGCCATAACCTGTTCGGTCGTTATCGAAGAGATGATGAACATACTGATTCCCTTAACGGACGATTCGGAAACCCGCAAGCTCTCTATATTGATTTTCCGGCGCAGGTAAATCGCCGTGATACGGTTCAACACCCCTATCTGGTTTTCCGTAAATGCAGTTACGATATATTCTTGGTTCTGTTCCATTTCCCACACGTTTTTTTTACAAGTTACACACTCAACAGGGTTTCCGTCACGCTGCCGCCCGCAGGAATCATCGGGAATACATTCTCCTCTTTCTTCACCACCACTTCCAGCAGGTAAGCCTTTTTGCTCTCCTTCATCTCCTTCACCGCCTCTTTCAGCCCCTCGTACGTATCTACCCTCCGGGCATCGATACGGTAAGCCTTCGCCACCGTCGTAAAATCGGGGTCGGCAAGTTCCGTAAAGGAGTAACGTTTCTCATAGAATATTTCCTGCCATTGGCGCACCATACCGAGAAAACTGTTGTTGAGCACCACGATTTTTACCGGTATATCCGACTGCATTATCGTTCCCAACTCCTGTATCGTCATCTGCAAACCGCCGTCCCCGACAAGCAGCACCACTTCTTTATCGGGCACGCCTATCTTAGCGCCGATAGCGGCAGGCAATCCGAATCCCATCGTTCCCAAACCTCCCGAAGTGATGAAACTGCGGCTATGGTTGAACCGGGAATACCGCGAAGCGAACATCTGCTGCTGCCCCACATCGGTAACGATTACGGCATCGCCTCCGAACCGGTCGGCTACTTCGTTCACCACCTCGCCCATCGACAAATAGCCTTTATCGGGAGAAAGGGTATGTTTGATAACGATATCGTATTCATGGTCATAACGCTCCTTCGCATATCCGAGCCATTCGGGACGTTTTTTCTGTTCCACCAACGGGAGCAGGGCTTCCAAAGCCTCTCCGGCATCGGCAAGGACACCTGCATCCACCCGTACATTCTTTCCTATCTCTGCGCTGTCAATATCGATATGCACCACTTTGGCGAGAGGCGCATACCGCTTCACATCGCCCGTCACCCGGTCGCTGAAACGCATTCCTACGGCAATCACCAAGTCGCTCCGTTCGGTCATATCGTTAGGCGCTATATTCCCGTGCATCCCCAATTTGCCCACATACAACGGGTGGGACGAAGGAACGGCCGAAAGCCCCATCAACGTAGAGGCCATAGGGATGCAAGCCTTCTCCGCCAAACGGATCAATGCCTGTTCCGCTCCCGCTATCTTCACTCCCTGCCCTACCAACATAATCGGGCGTTCCGAATCGTTAATCAGACGGGCCGCTTCGGCGATAGCGTCACGGGAAAGCTGCGGAACCGGATGATAAGAGCGCAGCCCGTTGCAGGGCGTATAACGGAAATCGGCTATCGTCTCTACCTGCGCGCTCTTGGCGAAATCGATCACCACAGGGCCGGGACGGCCGCTGCGGGCTATGTAAAACGCCCGGGCAATGGCCGAAGGCACCTCTTCCGCCTTCGTTATCTGAAAGTTCCATTTGGTAATGGGAATCGTCATACTGATAATATCGGCTTCCTGAAAAGCATCGGACCCCAACATCGAGGCCGCTACCTGCGCAGTGACGCATACCAACGGAGTAGAATCCGCCATAGCATCCGCAATCCCGGTAATCAGGTTCGTCGCCCCCGGCCCGGAAGTAGCGATACACACGCCCACACGCCCCGTAGCACGTGCAAACCCTTGTGCAGCATGCACCGCCCCCTGCTCATGGCGGGTCAGGATATGGCGTATCCGGTCCGAATAACCGTATAACTTATCGTAAATCGGGATAATGGCTCCGCCGGGATAACCGAATATCGTATCCGCACCCTCTTCCAACAGGGAAAGCAACAATGCTTCCGCGCCTGTAATATTTTGTCTTACAGTCATAATATATAACTTTCTGGATTTACTTATTCAATCAATCGAATTGCGCCTTTATCGGCAGAAGAAACCATTTTGGCGTATGCTTTCAAGGCTTTGGAGATATTCCGGTTCCGGTTTTTCGGAACGAATCCCTCTTTTCCGAGAGCCTCCTGCGCCTTTCTCCGTCCGGCAAGGACAGCTTCGCTAAGGTCTATATGAATGGTACGCTTCGGAATGTCGATAATAATCTTGTCGCCGTTCTCTATCAAGGCGATATTGCCGCCTGCCGCCGCTTCGGGAGAGGCATGTCCGACGGATAGTCCCGAAGTGCCGCCGGAGAAACGCCCGTCGGTAATCAACGCACAGGCTTTATCCAGCTTCATCGTCTTCAGGTAAGAGGTGGGATAGAGCATCTCCTGCATGCCCGGCCCACCTTTGGGTCCTTCATAGCGGATAACCACCACATCGCCCGCTTCTACCGCACCGCCCAAAATACCTTCGCAAGCCTCCTCCTGCGAATCGAACACCTTGGCCGTTCCTTCGAAACGGAGAATCGACTCATCCACTCCCGCCGTCTTTACGATACAGCCGTCTTCCGCCAAGTTGCCGTATAATACCGCCAATCCCCCGTCTTTGGAATAGGCATGTTCCACATCGCGGATGCAACCGCCCTGCCGGTCGTCGTCCAACGTACGGTAATAGCTGTCCTGCGAGCCTAACTCAAGGTTCGTGTGTCCGCACGGAGCCGAGAGGTAACGGCCTATCGCATCCGTATTCGGCTCCTCGCCCCGGATATCATTGGCACGAATCGCATCCGCCAGCGTAGGATAATCCACCCGACCGACCTGTCCGTCGATCAACCCGGCACGATATAACTCGTTCAGAATAGCCATAACGCCTCCCGCCCGATTCACATCTTGTATATGGTAATGATAGGAAGGAGCTACCTTGCATAACACCGGTATCTTACGCGACAGGGCGTCTATGTCCCTCATGGAGAAGTCCACCCCTGCCTCGGCAGCTACCGCCAACAGGTGCAGCACCGTATTGGTAGAACCGCCCATGGCGATATCCAACGCCATAGCGTTCATAAACGCCGCACGGGTAGCGATGGAACGAGGCAACACCTTATCGTTGCCGTTATAATAATAGTCGTACGTATTTTTCACAATCAACCTCGCAGCCTGCCGGAACAACCGTTTCCGATTTTTGTGGGTAGCCACGATCGTACCGTTTCCGGGAAGCGACAATCCCAATGCTTCGGTCAGGCAGTTCATGGAATTGGCGGTAAACATGCCGGAACAAGAACCGCACGTGGGGCACGCCCGGTGTTCTATCTCACGCAGCCGTTCGTCGGAAACGCTTTTATCCGCTCCCTTCACCATGGCATATATCAGGTCGATATCTTCGCCGTTCAGGCTGCCGGCTTCCATAGGTCCTCCCGAAACGAAGACCGTCGGGATATTCAGGCGCATCGCCGCCATCAGCATACCCGGAGTAATCTTATCGCAGTTGGAGATGCAAATCATCCCGTCCACCTTATGCGCATTGCACATATATTCCACGCTGTCGGCAATCAGGTCGCGCGAAGGCAACGAATAGAGCATCCCGTCATGCCCCATGGCAATCCCGTCGTCGATAGCGATCGTATCGAACTCCGCTGCGAAACATCCCCCTTCCTCTTCAATCCACTGTTTCACCTTCTGCCCTATCTTATGCAAATGGGCATGTCCCGGAACGAATTGGGTAAACGAATTCACCACGGCAATCACCGGTTTGCCCACCTGCTCTTCACGCATGCCGTTGGCACGCCACAAACTACGGGCCCCCGACATCCTACGCCCTTCCGTCGTTACACTGCTTCTCAATTTCTTCATCGTTTCACCTCATTTGCTCCACTCCCTGAAAGCGGAATATTTTTAAATTCTATTTTTTCACCGCAAACAACATTTTTTAACATCGTTTCGGATTTTTTTCTTTTTATGTCATACAAAAGAACGGATTTCAATAAAAAACCGCTTTTCACCTAACTACATACGAACGATACCCAACAAAATTTTTACAACACAACTTTTTATATACCATATAAATACAATAAAAATACACTTCATGCCCAACGTGAAAAATTTAATTGCATATTTTATAAAGTTATAAAATTTTCAATAAAAAAGTAACGATCCGACAGGCGAACGTTTCCTTTTTCCCCTTTTTCAAAGTATCTTTGCAGAAGCCTCGTACGGCTGCCCTTTTTCAGAAAAGGCAGGCTATCCGGGCAACAAAACCCAAATATCTTATAATTATGCAAGCAGAATATATTCCGTTCGTGGACGAACTTATCGAATTATGTATAAAGGAGGATATCGGCGACGGCGACCACTCCTCCCTCTCATGTATTCCCGCAGGAGAAAAGGGACACATGAAACTATTGGTCAAACAAAAAGGCATCTTAGCCGGCATGGAGGTTGCGGAACGGGTATTCCGGCGCCTCGACCCCGAAGTGAAATTCACTCCCGTACTGCACGACGGCGACCGTATCGAACCGGGCGACATCGCTTTTTATATCGAGGGGAAAATGATTACCTTGCTGCAATCGGAACGTATCATTCTGAACATTATGCAGCGCATGAGCGGGGTGGCTACACAAACCGCCGTATATGCCGACCGACTGAAAAAGTATAAAACCAAAGTGCTCGACACCCGGAAAACCACGCCCGGCATGCGCGTACTGGATAAAATAGCCGTTAAGACGGGCGGAGGAGAAAACCACCGCATGGGGCTTTTCGACATGGTTATTCTGAAAGACAACCATATAGATTTCGCCGGAGGCATCACCAATGCCTTGCAGAAATGCAAAGCCTATCTGAAAGAGAAAGGCAAAAACCTGAAAATAGAGGTAGAGGTACGCTCCTTAGCCGACATAGAAGAGGTGTTCCGGGCAGGAGGCGCCGACCGTATCATGCTCGACAACTTCACTCCCGAAATGACGCGCAAAGCGGTAGAGCTGATCGGCGGGCGTTGTGAAATAGAGTCCTCGGGAGGCATCACCTTGGAGAACCTCACCGACTACGCCGAATGCGGAGTGGATTTTATCTCCGTAGGTGCCCTTACCCACCAGATAAAGAGCCTGGACTTAAGCCTCAAAGCGGTGGAAAACGCATAACCGAGTCTTCAACAAATCATAATGCCATGCAGAAATACCTATTGCTTGCCGTTGCACTATTGACAACGGCCGTAACTTTCGCCCAAAAGAAGTTTACCTATAATGACCTGAGCGACGGGCTGTTCGCATCGAAAACCGTACGCGGAGTACGTTCCATGAACGACGGCATCCACTACACCACACAGGAGGGGAGCGCTATCGTGAAGTACAGCTACGAAACCGGAGAAGCGGTAGATACTATCGTAAATACGAAAAACACGACGCCCGCCCTGAACTTTTCCGATTATGAGTTCAGCAGCGACGAACGGAAAATATTGCTGACCGTCGACCCGCAAGCCATATACCGCCACTCTTTCACGGCAGATTATTGGATATACGACATTGCGGGAAACTCCCTGAAAAAGCTTTCCGACAATGGCCGGCAGCAGGTGGCGCAGCTCTCTCCCGACGGGCAGAAAGCGGCTTTCGTGCGTGACAATAACCTTTTCTGGGTAGATCTGAACAGCGGCAAGGAGGTGCAGGTCACCACCGACGGCAAACGCAACGAGATATTGAACGGTATTCCCGATTGGGTTTACGAAGAGGAGTACAGCTTCTCGCGCGCTTACGAATGGTCGCCCCAATCGGATTATATCGCCTATTACCGGACCGATGAGACGAACGTAAAGGAGTATAACATGAACTTTTTCGAAGACTCCCTCTATCCTACGGTATATAAATTCAAATACCCGAAAGCAGGCGAAGAAAATTCCACCGTCACCATACATGTTTACAACCTTGCAAACGGTTCCACACGACAGATGGAAACGCAAACGGGCGGGGAACATTATATCCCGCGCATCGTCTGGACAGCCAATCCCGGCAAATTAGCCGTATTCCGCATCAACCGCGAACAGAACCATTTCGAATTGCTCTACGCCGATGCCAAAAGCGGCGAAGCGCAGGTGATATACAACGAAGCGAATCCCCGTTATGTGGAACGCATCGATTACGAAACCGTGACCTTCTTACCCGACGGCGACCGTTTCATCATCAAAAGCGAAAAGAACGGATATATGCACCTTTATCTGTACAGCATCCGCAAAGGGGCGCTGAACCGCATCACCGACGGCGCGTGGGAGGTCGTTTCGCTGTTAGGCGTGGACGACAAAGCCGGGAAACTGTATTACACCTCTACCGAGACCTCGCCGCTGAAACGCAACCTCTACTCTATCCGCCTGAACGGCAAGGATAAGAAACGCATCACGACAGGCGAGGGGACCTATACGATCAATTTCAGCAAAGGATTCAAATATTTCATCAGTTATTTTTCCAATATCTCTACGCCCAATACCGTAACGTTGCACACTGCCGACGGCAAAGCGGTACGTGTCCTCGAGGACAATGCCACCCTGAAAGCGCGCATCGCCGAATACGGATTGCCGCAAAAAGAGTTTTTCACCTTTACCACTTCCGAAGGGGTATCGCTCTATGGCTGGATGATAAAACCGCCCCATTTCGACAATACGAAAAAATACCCCTTGTTGATGACGCAGTACAGCGGCCCCGGCTCGCAACGCGTTTCCGACAGTTGGAAGACCGATTGGGAAGACGCTTTGGCGCAGGAAGGTTTCGTGATTGCCTGCGTGGACGGACGCGGTACGGGATTCCGAGGCGAGGAGTTCAAAAAATGTACTTACAAAGACCTCGGCAACCTCGAAGTGAAAGACCAGATAGAGGCGGCGAAATACCTCGGCTCGCTGCAATTCATCGACCCGGAACGCATCGCTATCTACGGCTGGAGCTATGGCGGTTTCATGGCGCTCAACTGCATTCTGAAAGGGAACGATGTGTTCCATGCCGCCGTATCGGTAGCTCCTGTCACTTCATGGAGGTTTTACGACACGATATACACCGAACTTTATAACGGAAATCCCAACGATAATCCCGAAGGGTACGACAACAACTCTCCGATCAATTATGCAGAGTTGTTGAAGGGGAAATTATTCCTCGCCCACGGCACAGGAGACGATAACGTACATATCCAAAATACTTACCGGATGGTCAAAGCCCTCAACGAAGCGGACAAGGAATACGAGCTGCACATCTATCCCGACCGCAATCATAGCATGGGCCCCGACAGGAAACACCTGATAAATGCGGCTATCGAATTTCTGATTCGGACCATCGGAGATAACGGCGGAAACGAATAAAACCGTCTGCCGATATTCATAAACAATCCCCGGAAACCGAAGAATTGCTTTTCCTCTTTCCGGGGATTGTCATATATAGCGTTTTATCGGATTTTTCGCTTCCATACCGAACAGCGGTTATGGTTACCGGCTGTAAAGATAGGCTTCGATCTGCTCTACCGGAGCATCTTTCAACAACACTTTCTTCTGCCCGTCCAACAGATAGAGGTTCGGAATAGCTGGCAAGTCATACAATTCCTTTTCCGTAACCGTCTGCCCGGCATCATAACCCACCGTCCATTTTTCAGGCATTTCAGGCAGATGCTCCCGCCATAAATCCAAGTCCTTATCCGGATAGACCGCCAGCACCGCCAGGCGCCCCGAAGCAATCAACGGAGCAAACACCTCCGAAACTTTTATATACTCCTCTACCCGCCGACAATCGGCACAGCCGGGATTATAGAACATCAACAATACATATTCGCCTTTCATCTGCGACAACCGCCCTTTCCGTCCCGAAGCCGTCACGTATCCAAAGTCGGCGGCAACCATACCCGGCCGATTTTTCAATGCCGCTTCCAGCCGGGCACGGGGACGTATCTTATATATCGTATCTACACTCTGAGAAGCAAGCACAGCTTCCAGCACCGGGATATAAAGCTCCTCGCTTCGGAACGGGGAGTTAGGGTCGGCGAAATAATGTTCGGCAATGCCGGCAAGGTGCAACAACATCGCCGGGTGGTTCTCCGCCTTCCGTACCGGCTCGCCCGAATATTGCACCGCCCGGGACAGAGGCATATTGCCGAGTATATATACCCAGCCGGAAAAAGCCTGCTCCAATGACGCCGTATCGGCAATCCACGTCGTATCGGCAAAATCGAACGCATCCCAATAATGCGCTGCCATATAACTTATCTTCTCGCTATCGGGAAGCATTACCGGCGGTTGCGGTATTTCCAGCCTATGAGACTGTTGCAAATCCGCACCGGAATTCTTCTCTTTGGGGGCATTCCCATTGCAGGACAACAATAAGACCGTCATCCCGCACAAAACTTTCATTACTTTCCTCTGTTTCATAAACCGGAATCTTTTAACGTACGAATACGAATTGAATTTATTTTTCAGATTTCGACAAAACGCTCCGTTCACCCGAACTGCAATACCCTCAAAACCCGTTAATCCCGAACTTCGCCTTCTGCCGAATTACAAATATAAATAATACCGGCCGATTATTTCCGCTTATGCGTGGAAACATGCAAAACCAGACTCAGATGTTATCCCGCTTAGTTTCGTAAAATGAAATACGAATTATTCAATTATAACCGAATCAAGCATACGGTTAATTGAGTAAAAGCACACGTTTTTAAGCCATAAAATGTAATCTATTTAAACCATATGCACAATATTATAAATTTCTCAATTCTATAAAATTTCGCTAAATTTTACAATTAGAGGCATTTTCTACTCTATGGCTGTTAAGTTAAAATATATAAAAACGGAAAAACCACTAATATAATTTACACTTTCTCCAATAACTCCTTTTCAGAAAAACCGTTTTTTTTACCGTTTCGGACAGTATCGGCTCTACTAAAAAATGCCGCTGCAAAACAGGTTTACGGTTTTCCGTAACCGCCTGCCCGGAATTACAATCTACTGTTCATTTTTCAAATATTTAGTACAATGAATGTACTTATCTTTTATTTTCACTTTGCCGTAATCGGGCGTAAAATATTATCGTTATTGAAAACAACGATTATTTATTTTCATCTCTTAAAATCAGAAGCGGGACTTTGCAAATGCAAAATCCCGCTTCCGGTTTTCAATAGGATTCTTGTGGAGCTGGAGAGAATCGAACTCTCGTCCAAACAGGGAACCCGGCAGCTTTCTACATGCTTAGTTTCCGTTTGATTGTCGGAAGCAGCTAAGGCCGGAAACAGGCCAGCGCCACCTCTTAGCCCGTAAAATTTCACCGATGGTTACAGGCATCGCACCGGCTATCCTTTTAAGATGATACCCTATACGCCGACAGCCAAAAGGCAAGGCCGCCCGCAGGATACTCGTCCGACAACTTCCTTGAGCCGTCGAATTAAGCCGTTTTACTCTGTAAAACTACGCAGCGAGCTGATAGCTATTATTGCCATTTATAATTCGAGTGTTCCGATTTAAGAGCCCACACACAACGCTCTGCATGCTTACTACAAGACTCTGCCCGCTGTCAAAACCAGTCAGCCCCTTGTTCAGCTTTATGCAATAATAACTTTTCCGCAAAGATAATCATTTTCTATAATAACGGCAAAAACAGCTATTCCGTATAAATCCCGGAAACAAAACAACGAACGCATATCTTCTGAATAAATTCAGAATTATTTCAAAATAACTTACAACTTTCTATTTTTTGCCATTCGAAGCAACTCTTCCCACCCGTACTTTTCAAATAACGAATGAACATACCGAAAACCATCGCCATATACGGGATCAGGATTTTCCTGCAATAATTTCATAAAATAAGGTGCCTTTACAGAACTTATCGTAGTAAAAGCTAACCAAGCCCCTAAATTACACAACCCTTCCGACTGAGGAGGAGCAAGTTTTATCTGATTCTCATTCTGCCATACATGCATAATCTCATGAGCCAAAGTTCCGGCAAACTCTATCTTTATAAGATAATCGAGAATATAAATATGGTGCAACATCTTAGGTTTCATCCCGAATAATTTCCCTCCGAACGATGTTACTCTCCTGGTCCTGGTTACCCCTTTATTTTTTATGGATAACGGATGACCACGCAGTTCAGAAATTTCTCTCGCACTCATTATATCTATCGGAACACTATCCAAATGGCGATCCTGAAACCGGACCCCCTCATCTATCAGACGGCTAAGAACCAGCTTTTTTATCTTCGCCACCTGGTCAGGCCGACTAATCACCTGCTGGACACAAGAATTACAAAGATGTCTTCCGTCCGACAACTGCATCTGCTCGCTCTTCAAAGTCAATGCACCGCAGGAAGAGCACATTTGTACCTCTCCCGTTTCATAATGGCCGGCACATACATGATTTTCCCAGTAATCCGTATAATACGGCCCGACTATATTTTTTTGACAAATAACACACTTCATATATCCACTCCCTTTATTCCGCATTTAAAAATTCAGCCCCCACCTTGTCCATAAATTTACCGTTCCCCCGCCATATCCGCTCCTCTCCCGAAACAGAGCCTCATTTATAAGTTACCGTTTATGAAACATTCATACGATTCAGAATTTTAAGAAACACCTCTGTTAATTGTTTCTTATATGTCCCGGTCGTACTGGTTGCCGCATAGCTCACATTACGGAAAGAACCGTTTGCTGAATTTATCAAATTTCCCAAACCGAGTTCATTCCGCATAAATTTTTCGATATAATCGGAAGACAAAACAATTTTAGTCGGGAGTAAAGGATTACACGCTTCAAAATACCCCGTATCCCTTTTCGTACAAATAAAGACACAATCGATATCTTTCGTTTTTCTACCTACTCCTTCCAAAATAGTTTTCAAAGTAGATAAAATTCCTTCTATCGAAAATTTTTCTGGAGAATAATGTTCTGCCGACCATTTCTTCATCCTATCGCTGACATTACAGAACGAATCATCTATCATGGCCGGATCGATAACGAAAATCACAGTTTGTACATTGCGGTAAAATTCCATGGCGGTTTTGCTCGCCCTCGACGCCTGGTTGAATTTCTCACCCGCCACATCGTAAAAGAATAAATGGTAAGGCACCGGATTCATCTTGCGGTCTATCATAACCTGAACCGCCCGGTACGCATCCTTTACGTCGGTCTGAATACTTCTTCCCTTATTTATACGCATGACATTGGATTCGATATTCGTATCATAATCCGCATCTACCTGGCTAAAACGATCTCCGAAATATTTATGCAACTCGTCAAGAGCCGAATACAACAGATAGGATTTCCCGGAAGAACGATGCCCCACGATACCTATATGCTTCTCCGTACCTACCGTTTTTCGAGCGCCCGGCCTAATTAGTATGCCGCAATTCCGGCACTTACGAAACAATCGCCCCTTTCCGTTCAATAACATCGTCGGGATCATCTTTCCCGTACTGGGATTGAATTGTCTGAATACTCCATACATGCCGGGATGGAGCGGTATCGGATGCCGGTGGTGCTCATCCACCCAATATTCCGGAGTCCGCGTACTCCCGCACGACGGGCACGGACGGCGTATACTGTATAACTTCATAATCGCAATTTCTATCCCCATCAACAGATACACCGAAACAATTATAAAAATCGCTATTACAGCAAAAACAACTATCGGAATGAAAAATACCGCAAGAATCACATCCCAAAATTCGGTTATCAATCCGATACCCCAATTAAAAATGTTCAGTTCCTGCATAAAACCGAATCCCCACTCGACACAACGCTCGCCGAAACTTTTTATCTGCTCTTCAAACCCGACGATAATCCCTCCGATAATAATCGGCAGACAACCTCCCGAGCTTTTGGCAAAAAGCACTGCTAAAATTCCCAATACCAAAGCGACACTTCCTACCCAGATAATAACTAACAGAATGATTTTGAGCAACCATAAAAGGCCATACGTCACACCTCCTATCGCCAATAAAACAGCGATAGCAGACAAAAAAGCCGCAAAAACCAAACCTATGCAAGCAACTACTTTTATATACGGCTCCTTATTGAACATCCACATCCGTTTTATCCCGTAATCATTCGTTATAATACCGCTGAAATTCGAAAACAAAGCATGTTTGGAGTGCATCCAAATCATATAACCGCAACTCAAAAGGAGTGTCAATCCCATTACAATAAGGAACAACACTTTCGACGGAGCATTATTACCGGTATTGACTGCTTCCCAACGCAATTCAACACTACCGACATAATCGGCAACGGAACGAACCGGCTTCATAGGCTTTATATCCGCTAAAAAACCTTTTCCCGGAACCGGAATAAGGCTATCGAAAACCGGGAACTCCCGAACGATTTTGCCGGAAACACGGCCTCTTGCATCCTTTATTACCGCAACTGTCCAATATCCGGACGAATCTACCGTATAAGAATAGGAATAAGTCCGGGAAAGTTTCGAAGGATTCCTCGTATAATAACGTTCCTCCGCCACTCTTCCCGACACAGAATCGCATATCACCTCTGCCGTTTCCTGCGAATTTCTCCTGACAGACGATTTTATCCGCCCATTCGCGTAATAAACATATGTAGTACTCTCACTATCTTTTCCGGAATAATCGATATTGTCCCGAAGCAATTTCCCGTCGTCGAAATAGACGAACGTTCGTTCGTACTCGGGAACCCATACTCCCTCTTTATTCTTTTGCGAACACACTATCCCGGACAATTCCCCGCTATTATTATAATTCAACCGATAATTCTTTCCCGCCTGCTCTATCCTTTCCAGTTTAAGACCGTTATAAACATAAATCACGGTATCTTGAATATTATCGGAAAAAATTCTTTCAAAAAGCAGTTTCCCCGTCGAATCGAACCGGTATTCGATTTCCCTTTCGGTCTTTCCCCCCGGACTCAAATGTTTTTCGACCACAGCTTCGATTTCCTGTCCACAGTTATAATACTCCGCTGAAAAAGGAGTAACATACTTTCCTTCCGCATTACACGAATAAAGACATGATAACGACAATACGATTATGAAATACGGGATATAACGAATACTTTTCATGTTCGATAAATTGTATTATTTTTTCTTAACCATATTTTTAAAAAACAAGTTCGCTTTACGTATCAATTTATGAGAAACCGCATTCTCTTCCATCAATATTTTGCTGAGTTCCGTATCGGCGATTCGTTTCTGCAACCTTTCCCATGCTTCTTTACTTAAACGAATACGGTCGATAACCCCGAGAACATAATTTTTCCGTTCGTTCTGAGGAATCTGCTTCCACAACATATCGAGAATCTGTGCCAATTCATCTTCGCCGGGCGCCATTGCTGCAATCCACCGATTCACTTCCTCCATATCGGGCACCTGCTTTACCCAAGAACTAAAAAGCGTCATAAGGTAGCGATAATTCTTACTTATTCGCAAAGCTGTAAACATCAGCTTTGCGTCGACATCCTCCAAAGGGATCTCCTCAGATACGGCCAACAGCCGTTCCAATGAATATCGAAGCGATTTCCGCAGATTTAAATCACTTTGCAAAATACGTTTTATAAGCCCGGCATCGACTTTCTCCGGTTTTTCATATAAATACCGTACATACTTCTCCGCAAAAAAATTCGCATCGAATGAATTCGCCGTTACACTATTCATCCCGAGCAAACACTCTATGACCCACTGCGAATCGGTATCCGCACATCGCACCCAATAATCCGATACTACACTTCCGAAACATTTAGCATATACAGGGTTTGTTTCCAACAGGTTTAACCACTGCCCGCAATATATCTCCACAGGATAGAGCCGTGCCGCCAATCCCGCCTTATCGGCAATTCCGGAACTTTCGATTCTCCTCACTACCGTATCTAAATTTTGTCCGAGAGCCGTACCGTAATAAAGATATAAAAAGGCTTTCCAATGTTCTTGCTCCGTCGAAGCGCCAAGTCCCCGGAAAATCCCCTCTTCCTGAGGTAAAGAATCCCGCACCTTTCCTACCATATATATTGCTCCGTCAAGACGCTGCGGCACATCAGCCAGCACTTTCGGCAACATGCCTTCCTCTCCGAACAATAATTGCGTCAAAGAACGACAACTGTCGACAGAAAGGACAAGCCTTTCCGGAGCTTCTTCCCTCAACAACGCTACCGCTTCTAAAGCAAAACTCACTTCATCGGTTTTCCATTCTTTCCCTGCCGGAAAGACAAACGCATTATTAACCGCCCGATTTATTTTTCCCAAAACCTTTGCTTCCTCATCGGCAGACAACCGGACAGAAAGAATTTTCCGCAATGTCTGCAAATCTATTTGCAGTATAGAAAGTTCTTGCTCCGAAACCGCTAAAAGCAACAGTTTATAAATAAATTCATAATCTATGTTCCGGCTGAAATCGAGATTGAGAAATAACGATACGATATTTTTCATCATCTCCGTATCTCCCCTTTCCCCACACTCGACCAACCTGCCGAACAGATAGTTTTCCTCAATGTTCGTCCGAAAAACATCCTCATTCAACACATCGACGGTAATATAATAATCGTCATCCGTCCGAGTGGTATTTTTCTCATTCAACAACACCATTTCCAAACCGTCCGGTACACCGCTCGACAATAAACCATTGGCCTGAAAAAAGAGTTCTCCTCTCATTTTCGGCGGCAAAGCAGCTATATGGTTCAGCAACAAGGGAATATTCCGGTGATTCACTTTAAAAATAATCCGGACAGGAGTGCCGTCCGCCATTTTTCTATTTTTATACGCCTGCAGCAACGCTATGGTCATCCATACCGCTTCACGGGTTTGCTGCACAACCGGAGCAACCTCCTCTATACTACCGGGCAATAGGGGTACGGGCTCTCCCGTCAACAAACTGCGCATCTCCGAATTTCGAGGAGTACAACGAGTGTCCGAAGGCATAAAATAATTTCCACACACCGCCGAAGCAACGGCAGCAAACGATGGCAGCTCGCTGAAAACCAACAAGTGGGCAATATAGTTCGTTCCTGCACGCCTGGCTCCATCCATCTCTGCAAAATAGCCGTAATCGAGACCGATATACAATGTACGGGCAATGATATAAAAAGTATTCCCGCTCATCGATTCTACTTTACGGAAAGTATAGAGGCACGGATAATTTTTTTCCACATCCGGGTCAGCAATTATCTCCTCCTCGGTTATCATCATCTCCATAGGGAGCCGATAATTAATTCCCGATTTAGCAAATAGTTCCTCTGCATCGGCATCGGAAATACCGCTGCTTTTAGTACGCACCCCGAACCCCGGCATTCCCGATACAATCGACTTTTGCGACGACGTACAAATCATCTGTTCATAACGGATATTACTCATAACCCCCGAGTCGTTTTATCTGTTTTCACTTAACTGCAATCATTTGTCTATCGGCAGTTTATATTTAAATTCGCTGAGAATCCATACTAACGGATCGAGAACCCGGTACGGCCTGACTTTTTCCACACGATTGCTTCTGTCCGGCTGTCCGCCAAGGGCAGAAACTCCGAAATATTTATAATTTCTGTACTTATTGAGAATATTCTTAACGAAATTAGGTTCCTGCCATGCCTTCAATGCTTCCGCCAAAGAGTCGCTGATGCTATCGAATTCGGAAAGAGAAACTCTACCCGTTTCCATAAACGAACTATTTACCTCCATCCTTAATGCAGCAACGGAAGTATCGTCAAAAAGCTCCGCATTTCCGAGTATCGCATCTATTTTACTGAACACCAATGCCATCGGTTTATCGAAATGATTCCGACTGACCTCTTCGCTCACATTATCGGTAAAATGCGCCATAATATTGGCCATGATCGTATCGAACCTCAACTCTATCGGTTCTTTGATTCCCAACTTATCATGAATGTAAGGCACGGCAAAAGTATCCAGCAGCCAGATAACAGCATCCGACCGATTCAAAAATTCCACATTCCCCGCAATGTTCCGCAAATTACCGAAATTTTCTCCCGCCGTATCATAAAAAACCAAATACAAAGGACGGCAGTTTTTCTGATTAATCTCATAAATAAGCGGGATACGGCTCTTGGGATCGTTGATATCGGTCTGAGGCGGGCATGTCTTTCTGCGGTAAAGCACATCGAAAAAATCCCGTTCATACCGTAATTGGGTGGTATATTCCGGATTATCGGCCACATTGGAAGCTATGATACCGATATCTCCGAGATCAGAGCCATGACGCATCAGCTCGTTGATAAGCGTAGTGATATAATTCGTTTTGCCGCTGCTTCGGGCTCCGATAATCGATATGATATACCCTTTTTTCTTAACCATCTCTTTGGGAATACGATTATGGCAATGAGGGCATATCATCTGATATGATTTTTCTCCGCATTCGGGACAAACCGCAGAATCGGGCGTCCCTCCGAAACGGAAAAAACCTTTTTTCGGAGTTATCGCCACTCCCGTTATCTGCGTTATTTTCCAATAAGCATGCAGAACGGCATCATCCGTCCGTTTACATCTGCTGACATTACCGCAACGGAACTTCACATCCCTCCTTTCGAACTCTTTGAAACAATATGGGCATACTACTTTGCTCATCGTACTTTATATTCTGTTTTCGCCATTAATTTATTTGCCGTATCTCCGGCATAACGATTATCTGTTTAGCCAATCCCCTGTCGGCAGCAATAAGCCGGAAATACAAAGGGTGCTTTTTATCTTTTCTGCTGAAATTCGCAACAACCTCGTACTTCCGCCCCGGGGTTACATCCGAAGAACGGATAACGGCAGCGGGACGGTAATGTACCAGATTTATCGGAGGAACCTTTTCCCGGATCAACAAATGCAAGTCGCACGGCAACGGGGAATCCGTTTCTACACCGATGACATAACGGTCGGAAGCGATCAACCCGAATCTTCTTTTATTTTCGACACTGTTGAACGACACTCTGACCGCTTTCAAACTGAATAACTTCGTAATAGCCGGTCCCACCAGTTCGCAACGAGCTGTTTCAGACACAGCCATCACTTCTACCTTTACAGCCTTAGCCGTTTTCGGAACCGAGAGACGACAACTGGGAACCGCCGACCGGCTTCGAACGACATCCATTACTTTTTCGGTTATTCCATCGAAACTATATCTTACCCTGACAGCTTCCGTCCCATCCCATTGCCATTTAATATCCAGCCCCTGCTCGCCGAGGTTAAAAGAGACTCCTTTAAGTGCAGCCATAGAGGTAATGCTAATCCCCGTTCCCACTACCCCCATATTTCCCTGTATGGTCACCGGGATAAAAAAACGCTCTCCGCAAAAATCTTTATTGACTACACATGAAGTACCCGCCACATTCAGGCGCTGAGCACGAAAGGTATCGACAGAAATAATATCGTTCTTATTTACGGAAAACGGCTCATCGGCATAATAAATATTCAATGTCCCCACACGAGGTGCCTGCCATGAAAACGTCACCTTATGTTCGTCGGAACCGCTAATAACGAGGTCTGTACCCTGCGGGCGAGGCATCGGAACCAACTGCAGTTCCAAACCCGCAGACCTGTGTTTTTTCTTTGCCGAATCCTGATAAACAGCCACAAAACGATACGAATAGGTATGCCGAGTTACCAGTCCGCTATCTACAAAAGAGGTTCCCATCAACGTTTTTACCAATTTGCCTTCCCGGTATATTTCTATGGCATAAAGCTTTTTCGGGAAATCTATATCGAATTCCAACGAGGTTTCATTGGGAATCACCCGGATAATTTTGCTATCAAGCTCCTCTACCCGCATAACAGGAGAAAGAGAAAGAGCAGCTTTTCCCGACTGCTTATCTTTAAAACAACTGTAAACGGCATAATAATAACTTACGCCGGGTTGTGCGGTCGTGTCGTCGAAAGAAGAATTCCCCGTCGTACCGATTAATTTTCCGTCAGTAATGGAAACAGGGCAAGCATTTTCTTTCCGCACTATTTTATAAGAAATATAATCCGAAGCTCCTTTCTGCCAGGATAATCGGATATTACGGCCGTGTACGACCGTTTGCATCCCCGACGGCGGGGCAAGCGATATCATTTTCAGTTTCTCTTCCGCTTCCCTGCAATCCGAGCAGACAGATAAAACCCGCAAATAACAATCCAACCTCACATTTCCGTCGGAAGAAGCATTCGCTTTGTTCAATAAATCCTCAACATTATCCAAAACATCTTCCACTTCTTTACGCAAAGGTTCATTTACAGCAAATGCTCCGATATACCATTTCGCCTCATAATATCTTTTATCACCGCACAACTGACGGACTTTCTCCCTCAGCCTTCCCGTTTCAGCCTTTTTTTCAGCAATAATTCCCGCCATTCTTCCGAGTTCAGGACATCCCGGCCAGCACACCTCCGCCGCATGATATTCTTTAACGGCATTATCTATATCTCCCTCTTCCAATGCCACCTGCGTAACCTCAATATGCAGACGGGCATCTTTCATCCCGATAATGGAAAATCCGCAGGCAGTACATCGATAATCTTGCGCCGCCACCGGACGACCACACTTCGGACACTTCATACTCAAAGGCATCCCGCATGAATGGCAAGCCGAAGAACGGCAATCGTTCAATGCCCCGCAAAACCGGCAAGGTTCAAGCTCTCCTGCCGAACCATCTTCTACCTCGACTCCTATTTTCTCCGCCTCTATATGTATCATCGCTTCCGCTTTTTCTTTCGGAATACCGTTACGGGTACAC
>DVIX01000068.1 GCA_018710935.1 Candidatus Avirikenella pullistercoris
TGTGGACCGAACACAAAAATTATTGGGAAAATGTACAAGTAATCAACGTATTCGTTGCAAATCCCACAAAAGTTCCATTCGACTTCGGACGCAAATGGGAATTACAAACATGGACTGGGAAAGAATGGACAACCCCGCAAAGGGAAGGGCCTGCCATAGTCTGGGAATCCGATCTATTCATCGACGATAAAGCTCCTATATTATACTGTTTCCGTTTTCTTGTCGGAGAATATTATTCGATACCTAAAGGGAAATACCGGATATCCAAAACATTCGGACAAAATGGCAAATCATTGGATTTAAAGGCCGAATTCGAGGTAAAATAACAAAACAAAGATATTTTTAAAGAGATTTACAATCGTTTTATTATAAAAACGGCTTATCCGTTTTTAATTTTTTCCTATTCATTCAAAAAACTCATCAAAAAAATTCAATAGTGCAGAATCACATAACCATAAAGAACTGTCCTGAAAATTACGGACAGCTCTTTTGTTCTATTTCCATTTTCCGGTTCTTACCACTTATTAGTGTGGATTTTAGCCGGATTGTATTTTTCCTTGGCTTTAAATTCTCCATTAGGATAACCGACAGGTATCACACTTAAAGGAAGGATATATCCCGGCAGTTCCAAAATCTCTTTTACAGGAGCCATTCGTTCTTCATAAGGGTATGCCGCAGTCCATACCGCCCCCAATCCCATAGCCTCGGCAGCGAGCAAGATATTTTGCGTGGCAGCCGAACAATCCAAATACCAATAGGAAGACCCTCCGTTTCCTTCGTCATTATTCCCGCATACGACAATAGCGGCAGGCGATGAGGTCAACATCTTCGCATAAGGCAACGTATCCGCCATCGCATTCAGCTTCTCCCTGTCCGTTACGATAACGAACTCCCAAGGACGGCGGTCCATCCCGGACGGAGCAGCCATCCCCGCTTTTACCAATGTCGTCAAATCTTCCTGAGAAACAGCCTGCTCCGTATAAGAACGAACGCTTTTCCTATTATGAATCGTCGTAAGAGTGGTATTTTCCGTCTTTCCCATTTCATTTGTCTGATTAGAACATGAATAAACAATCCCCATAACCATTAAACACGGGATTACCCAAAAAGCATTTTTCATAAATAATCATTTTTTAAATACATCTTTACAAAGATAATTAATTTACCGAAACCGTAATTTAGCACGTTTATTATCTTTGCAGAAATCAAACCGCTATTTTATGAATCCGACCGATTTTTATTTATCTCAAATATCTTTATACCACGAAACCCTAAAAAAAGTCAAACGGCAACGAAATTTCATCACATTTTTAAAATTAGCCGCTTTTGCCGAAATCATCTATTTCCTCATTCTCTTTTTAGACAGACAACCCGTATATAACCTATATTGTTCGATAGGAGGAATCGTTCTTTTCATCATCCTCAACATTATCGACAGCAAAATAGTACTCCGGAAAAAACGTATTGAAACATTCATCAAACATTGCCTGACGGAAATGGCTTACCTGAAAGGTGACCTTTCAGGGCTTTGCAACGGACAGCAATACGAAAATCCTGCCCACAATTATTCTACCGACCTCGATATTTTCGGAGAAAATTCCCTGTTTCAGCACATCAATCGCACCGTTACCGACCACGGCAGCAATATCCTGTCCGAATGGTTATTAAATCCCTGCCTGCACAAAGATAAAATTATCGAACGGCAACAAACGGTAACAGAACTCGCCTCCCGGATAAAATGGTGCATGGATTTCCGAACGACAGGAAGCGTATTCCGTACCGACCATGCAAATCAGGAACAACTGAAAAAATGGCAGGAGGAACCCGCATTCTTCCGTTTCAAAGGAATACGCACCCTCATCACAATTATCAATGCCACAGGGGTAATATTATGGATACTTACCATTATTTCCCTTATCGATTACCACATTCCGTTATTCTTTTCCATACTGCAACTCGGTGCTACCGTTTTCTATTCGCGTAAAATCAACGCCAGCCACCGGAAATTGGAAAAGTTGATCAAAGCCCTCGGCAATTATGTCCATTCTGTAACCTTAATCGACCGATTAGACGCAGACACTGACGGCATCAAAAGAATAAAATCGGTACTTCTGAACGGGGAGACTTCATCCTTAACCGCATTCGCTTCTTTAAACAAAATCCTCAACGATTTCGACCAGCGCAACAATATATTAGCCGCAATAGTGATGAATGCCCTTTACATGAAAGACTTGCACTCGGTAATCAAATTGGACAAATGGAAAAACAGATACGCACCGGGCATCACCGCATGGATAAAAGCTATCGGAGAAACGGACGCTTTGGTCAGTATGGCTTGTTACCGGTACAACCATCCCCGTTATGTTTTTCCCAAAATCAGTGAAACCGCCCTCCTCCGGGGAGAAGGGATAGGCCATCCCCTATTGCCGGAGGACAAAACGGTTACCAACGATTTTCAGGTCGAAAACTTACATAATCTGTATATCGTTACCGGGGCCAATATGGCCGGGAAAAGCACATTCTTAAGGACAATCGGCGTCAACTTAGTTCTCGCCCTATCCGGGAATGCCGTATGTGCCGAAACGTTCGAATTCCAACCGATGAACCTGTTCAGCAGTATGCGTACTACCGATAATCTCGCCAAAGGGACCTCTTATTTCCATGCTGAACTATTACGGTTGCAACAATTAATCAAGATAGCTTCGCAATCGGAAAAACTTTTCATCATTCTGGACGAAATGCTGAAAGGGACCAACTCCCGGGATAAACTGAACGGTTCTTCCAAATTCCTCGTCAAACTGTTATCGTTCCCCGTTTCCGGTATCATAGCAACACACGACCTCGCTTTAGGAGAACTGGCGGAACGGTATCCCTCCAACTTTTTCAACGCCTGTTTCGAGATAAGCCACACTCAGGACGATATTACTTATGATTACAAACTGAAAGAAGGTGTCAGCAAAAATATGAATGCCTCTATCCTGTTGCGCAAAATGGGATTGATCGACTCAGAATAGTACATGTTCAACCAAATCCGAAGTATAAGCGTACATGAAATAGGCGAATGAAGGCATCGGCTTGGTAATGACCACACTCGCCTTTTTCCCTACCGTGATGGAACCGTACTCTTTCTCCAACCCCATTGCATAGGCTCCGTTCAAGGTAACCGCATTCAGTATCTCTTCCGGCAACATTTTCATTTTAATAGCCGCCAACGACATCACGAATTTCATATTCCCCGAAGGAGAAGAACCCGGATTATAGTCAGAAGCCAACGCTACCGACAAACCGGCATCTATCATTTTACGGGCAGGAGGATAATTCATTCCCAAAAAGAAGGCGGCTCCCGGTAAAAGCGCAGGCATCGTTTCGGATTGCAGGAGCTCCTCTATTTCAGCATCCCCCGTATGTTCCAAGTGATCGACCGACAAAGCCCCGTGCCTGACACCAACCTGTATGCCTCCCGACAATGCCAACTCATTGGCATGGATTTTCGGAATCAATCCATATTTTGCGCCTTCTTCCAATATCCGTTCCGTCTGGGGAACCGTAAAGAATCCTTCGTCACAAAACACGTCGATATAATCCGCCAAATCTTCCTTCCCTACGATAGGAATCATCTCTTTTACAATCAAATCCACATATCCGTCGGGATTCGCCTTATATTCGGCAGGAATGGCATGAGCCGCAAGAAAAGTAGAACGTACGGCAATACCGGCCTCCTCCTTTATCCTCCGGATCACCCTCAACATTTTCAGTTCATCTTCCAAAGAAAGCCCGTAACCGCTTTTTATTTCCAACGCTCCCGTCCCGAACCCCATACACTCCCTTACACGGCACATAGCCTGCTTACAAAGTTCCTCTTCCGGAGTGTCATGCAACCTTTTCGCCGAATTTAAAATACCGCCTCCCCGTTCTGCAATCTCCACATAAGAAAGCCCGTTTATCTTATCCACAAACTCGGACTCCCTGCTCGCCGCATATACGATGTGCGTATGGGAATCGCAAAAAGCGGGAAACACAAAACGCCCCGTAGCATCGATAATCTGATATTCCGTTTCATCGAAACGATAATCGTCCATTTTTCCATAAGCGGCTATTTTCCCGTCACGAATCACCAAATAGGCATCTTCCAAAGAAGAGACCCGTTTCATCTCCTCACCGCAAACCCTACGCCTGCCCGATTCATCGATCTGCATCAGGAACCGGATATTTTTGATGATCATCTGTTGCATGGTTTTTCCGTTTTAAAGTTATTTTCCCGTATGTTTCTGCAAAAAATCTACCGAACTATTGATATGCACATACAACACCTCGTCGTTTTCGATAAAAGGAACCGATTTCCGATATTCACGCACCAAATTTTCGATTACAGGCGAGGAGTGCATCGGACGGCGGAACTCAAGCGCCTGTGCCCCGTTCATCAACTCTATCGCCAAAACCCGTTCCGTATTGCAGACTACCTTATAACATTTAGTAGCGGCATTGGCTCCCATACTCACATGGTCTTCCTGTCCCAAAGAAGATTCTATGGAATCTACCGAAGCCGGAGAACACAACTGTTTATTCTGACTGACAATAGAAGCCGCCGTATATTGAGGGATCATAAAACCGCTATTGATACCGGGATTCGCCACCAAAAACCGGGGTAATCCCCGCTTGCCGGAAATCAACTGATACAGCCGTTGCCCCGAAATACTCGCCAGCTCGGACACAGCTATCGCCAGAAAATCCATTGCCAAAGCCAACGGCTCGCCATGAAAATTTCCCGCCGATACGATCATATCCTCATCCGGCAAAACAGTAGGATTATCGGTAGCACTGTTTATCTCTGTCGTTACAATTTGTTTCACATAGTCGATCGTATCTTTAACCGCACCGTGAACCTGAGGCACTCAACGGAAAGAATAAGGGTCTTGTACATGCTCTTTGGGTTGCACGATTATTTCGCTTCCCTGCAAATAACCATAAACCGCCTGTGCCGTAACTAATTGCCCTTTGTGAGGCCGTACCCGATGCACCGATTCGACGAACGGGCTCAGACAACCGTCATAAGCGTCTATCGACAAAGCGGCTATCTTGTCCGACCAATCCGACAACCGGCAGGCATTCAATAAAGACCATACGGCATAACCTCCCATAAACTGCGTTCCGTTCAACAATGCCAACCCTTCCTTAGATTGCAATTCAATCGGTTTCCAACCGAACCGCCGATTCATCTCTTCTCCCGATATCTTTTCCCCGTTCAAATAAACCTCTCCCAATCCCAACAACGGAAGGCTGAGGTGCGCCAACGGAGCGAGGTCCCCGGATGCTCCCAAAGAACCTTGCTGGTAAATGACCGGACAAATATCGTTATTATAAAAATCAACCAACCGCTGTAAAGTTTCCAAAGTTATTCCCGAATAACCGTATGAAAGCGACTGAATCTTCAACAAAAGAATAATCTTAACGATATCGCGGGGGACAGGCTCACCCGTCCCGCAAGCATGCGACATGACCAAGTTACGCTGTAAAGCAGCCAATTTATCTTTCTCGATCGAAACATTGCACAAAGAACCGAATCCGGTCGTAATCCCATAAACAGGCCGCTCCTCTTCTTTTATCTTATTATCGAGGTATTCCCTGCATTTTACAACTCGTTCCACCGTTTTCTCGGAAAGCCGGATACACATACCGGAATAAATTATTTCACCGACTTTCTCTACCGATAAATGGTCGTTCGAAATATCATGTACCATCTCTAATTTTTCTTTAAAGCATTCTCTATTACCGCATCATCCGCAATATTCGGCAAAGTCACTATCAATTCGGACGTCTTTTCCATTTGCCGTTTTATCGCATCCATAGCCCCTTTATTACGCGCCCAACTGCGACGGGCTATTCCGTTATTCACATCCCAGAACAGCATCTTATCGATATGCCTTTCCGAATCTGCGCTTCCGTCTATTACCATGCCGAAACCGCCGTTAATCACTTCGCCCCAGCCTACTCCTCCGCCGTTATGAAGAGATACCCACGTAGCTCCGCGGAAAGAGTCGCCGATTACATTCTGAACCGCCATATCCGCCGTAAATTGCGAACCGTCGTAAATATTGGAAGTTTCCCGGTAAGGGGAATCCGTACCGGAAACATCATGATGGTCCCGGCCCAATACGATCGGAGCGGAAATTTCCCCTTTCCGAATCGCTTCGTTGAAAGCACGGGCAATCTCGATGCGTCCCTGCGAATCGGCATAAAGGATACGCGCCTGCGAACCCACCACCAACCGGTTTTTTCCCGCTTCCTTAATCCAATGGATATTATCCATTAACTGTCCCTTTATATCTTCCGTCGCCGTCTTCAATATCTTTTCCAATACTCCAGCGGCAATGGCATCCGTTTTTGCCAAATCTTCCGGTTTTCCCGACGTGCAGACCCAACGGAAAGGACCGAAACCGTAATCGAAGAAAAGAGGTCCCATTATATCCTGTACATAAGAAGGATAAATAAACGTTCCGTCTTCCTTCAGCACATCGGCTCCCGCCCGCGACGCTTCCAATAAAAAGGCATTGCCGTAATCGAAGAAATACATGCCTTTACCGGTAAGTGCCCGGATTGCCTTTACCTGACGGCACAACGATTTCCGTACCGCCTCCTTGAATTTCTCCGGAGAAGAAGCCATCATCTCATTCGCCTCCTCGTAACTCATTCCGGCAGGATAATACCCTCCCGCCCACGGGTTATGCAAAGAGGTCTGGTCCGACCCCAAATCCACCTTTATATTCTCTTCCACCAAACGCTCCCACAAATCGACAATATTGCCCTGATAAGCGATAGAAACAACCTCTTTCTTTTCTGTCGCCTTACGGATACGGGGTATCAGTTCATCCAACGAAGTATAGACTTCGTCCACCCATCCCTGCGAATAACGGGTTTTTACCGCTTTCGGATTAATCTCCGCCACAACGCCTACCACACCGGCAATAACGGCCGCTTTAGGTTGCGCCCCGGACATACCGCCCAAGCCGGATGAAACGAACAGCTTGCCCCGCAAAGAATCCTCTCCCGGTTTCAGCTGTTTCCGTCCTGCATTCAAAACAGTAATCGTCGTGCCATGCACGATTCCCTGCGGACCGATATACATGAAAGAACCGGCTGTCATCTGACCGTATTGCGACACACCCAAAGCATTGAATTTTTCCCAATGGTCCTGCGAAGAGTAGTTAGGAATCACCATACCATTCGTCACCACTACCCGGGGAGCATCCGGACACGAAGGGAAAAGCCCCAGCGGATGCCCCGAATAAAGCACCAAGGTCTGATTATCGGTCATTGTCGCCAGATATTTCATCGTCAGCCGGTATTGCGCCCAATTTTGGAAAACCGCTCCGTTCCCTCCATAAGTTATCAACTCGTGAGGATGCTGCGCCACCGCTTTATCCAAATTATTGGTAATCATCAACATAATAGCGGCCGCCTGCAAAGAACAATACGGATAATCCGTTATCGGACGGGCATACATAGGGTAATCCGGACGCAACCGGTACATATAGATACGGCCGTAACGGGACAACTCTTCCGCAAACTCTTTTGCCAACAAGGCATGATGTTTTTCAGGAAAATAACGCAATGCGTTTTTTATCGCCAAACGTTTCTCACTGTCGGAAAGAATATCTTTCCTCTTCGGAGCATGATTGATAACCGGGTCATAAGGCTTCGGTTCCGGCAACACATCCGGAATGCCTGCCAATATTTCTTTCTGAAAATCAGTCATATTCCCTCCTTATTTATCTATCATTTCATTCACCCGTTTCCAGACGGCTGTTTCTTCCGCCATTGCATTATCCGCTATCCGGCGGGCTTTTTCAACCAATCGGGCAGCCGTCTCCTTATCCTTCAGTCCCGAAGCATTGATCTTCACATTCAAAAACGCCCCCAATACGGCCGAACGAATGGCCAACGCTCCTACTCCCGCATCCGTCACCGAATTGGGATTCCCCTCTTCCACCATTGCCTTTACAATATCGAAAGCAGAAAAAGCGGTTTCCATCGTACGCAAAGGAACTTCCGTAGCGTACAACGTCGCCTCCTGCAAAGCGGCAGAGCGTGCCGCCTTTTCGGCATCCGTCGTCTTCGGCATGGCAAACACGTCCATAATCTTATTGAAAGCCGCCGTATCCTCATCCACCAATGCCAACATATCGGTCATAATGCGATGCCCTTTTTCCGCCCACTGGGAGAAATATTCCCACTTATCGTCCCAACCTGCTTTATGAGCGGAAAGATTCGCCACCATCGTTCCCAATGCAGCTCCCAAAGCTCCCATATAAGCGGAAATAGAACCACCTCCCGGAGCCGGCGACTCACTCGCCGTTTCTTCCGCAAATTCCTCACAAGTAAAATGAACCAAATGCTTTTCGGAAGAATCAGCGATTAAATATTCTATTACTTTCTCCTGAGGCTCAAACGGTTTCAAATCATCCAACCCCATCGACTTTATCGCAATCTTTATAATCTCCGATTCAGAAATTCCGGAAGAACGTTGTTGTCTGGCCAAAAAATATTTCCCTGCATCAATCAACACCCTTTTAGGCACCAACCCGATAATCTCCGTTCCGCTTACCCGCACTCCTCGCTTCAAAGCTTTCTCGCTCACCTCTTCGAACGCTTTATGCAAAGGCGTCTGGGAGATATCGGTAATATTCATGGAAACCTGAGCTATGCCGTATTCCTCGATAAACCAACCAATCGCTTTCGTCCCTTTCAGTGTTCCCGGAATCATAATCGTATCTCCGTTCTCATCCTTCAACGGTTTTCCGGTAATCTTATTCCCTTCCCTTTTAGGACGCCCTTTTTCCCGCACATCGAACGCAATGGCATTGGCACGGCGGGTAGAGGTAGTATTCAAATTGAAATTCACAGCAATCAGGAAATCACGCGCACCGATTACCGAAGCTCCCGTACGGGCAACCCTCTCATCATAAACGGAAGGCCCGAAATCGGGTCTCCACTCCGGATCCGCCATTTTCTTAGCCAATCCTTCATACTCACCGGCACGGCATACGGCAAGGTTACGGCGTTCCGGAACTTGTGCCGCTTCTTCATAACAATAAACCGGAATAGAAAGCTCTTCGCCTACCCGTCGAGCCAATTTGCGCGCATAAGCTACCGTTTCCTCCATCGTAATCCCGGCTACCGGAACCAAAGGCAACACATCCGTCGCTCCGATACGGGGATGTTCCCCCGTATGTTTCCGCATATCGATAACCTCCGAAGCCTTTTTTACCGCTCGGAAAGCCGCTTCACATACAGCCTCGGGCTCTCCGATAAACGTAATGACCGTACGGTTGGTCGCTGCTCCCGGATCAATATTCAATAATTTTACACCTTCTACATTTTCAATAACAGCCGCTATCTCTTTGATAACCGCCATATCCCTGCCTTCACTGAAATTAGGGACACACTCTATCAATCGTTTCGCCATAATCAATTTTAATTTTTCCCATCCAAAGATAAAAAAAAGAGCAATATAAAAGAATAATGCCCTTACGAATTTATCCGAAACAGCCCTTTTTACTTAAGATTCCAAATTCCCCCTCGTCCTGTAAAACAAAACAGCCGTCGAACGAATCAATCGTCCAACGGCTGTCATATATCTTCATCCGATTATTACAATTCTGCACCTCCGTTTTCCCGTTCATAACGGCAAATCGCTTCTCGCCATTCCGGCAACAACTCTATCGACACCTGCTCCTTCACATCGTATCCGACAAGGACGGAAGTACTTTCCGACTTCACTGTTCCCGTATTTTCGTCCACTAATTGCTGAAAAAAGGAGAAACTTTTATTTCCTATACGGATTACCTTCGTATAAACCGCCAAATCATCTTCGATATAAACCGGAACAAAGTAATTCGTATTGGTATTGGCCTGTATAAATCCCTCTCTTTTCCACACCAAAGGTAATTTCAACACTTCTTGAAAATATCTTCCTTTTCCCATATCGTAATAATGTTGTAAATTAACATTATTCACATGTCCCAAAGCATCCAGATCAGCGAATCGTATCTGTATTTTCGTTTTTACCATATTTTCTAAAATTATGCTCTGATAACTTGTACTTCCGAACCAGTACCCAACTTAATAATACTCGATGGGGTGCCGGTAGGTTTTCCCTCATATTCCACCGGAACCACTTTATCGACTCCTTGCTTTATAGCATCTGCGATCTCTGAAAAATG
>DVIX01000069.1 GCA_018710935.1 Candidatus Avirikenella pullistercoris
TGGCTCGATATGAAATAGGGTATCAATTGATAATTCAGATTTTCTTTACGGCATATTTTTATGAAGTTATCGTTCAGTTGTCTGAACAGGTCGAAAGAGGGTTTTCTCATCTGTTTCAGTACTTCGTCTTCCGTATGTTCGGGAGCCACTTTCAGGCGTCCTGAAGTATGGTATTTGATAACTTGCCATAAATATTTTTCTGCGGTTTCTTTGTCGAACAGATCATACCGGATGCCGCTTCCGATAAATGCTTTTTTTATGTATTTCAGGTTATTTACCGAATTGTATAACTTTAGCAATCGTTCATGATTATTGTCCAGATTTTTACAAATGGAAGGATAAATGCAGGACGGTCGGGAACATTTTTTACATAATTCGGCGTTTTTTCCGGCCATACGGTACATATTTGCAGAAGGACCTCCTAAGTCCGACAGATATCCTTTGAAGTCCGGCATTCGTGCTATTTTTTCTATTTCTTCGAGAATAGACTTTTCAGAACGGGACGAAATGAATTTTCCCTGATGGGCGGATATGGTGCAAAAACTACAACCGCCGAAACAGCCTCTGTGGAGGTTTACAGAAAATTTTATCATTTCGTAGGCAGGGATGGGGCCTTTATTCGCATACCGGGGGTGAGGCTGTCGGGTGTAGGGCAGCGAAAAACTGTAATCCAATTGTTCGGTCGTCAGAAATGGATATGGAGGATTGACGACGATGGCTTTATCACCATAAGGTTCTACGAGCCGTTTGGCGTGCATCCGGTTTGATTCCGTTTCTATTTTTACGAAATTTTCTCCGAAATAACGGGAGTTTTGTAAACACTCTTCGTAAGAATGCAGAAAAATTGTTTCCTCGGAAGGCAGTTTGGAAAAATATTCTTTCGGAGCACTGAACGCTATCTGTTTGATTTTGCGTATCAGGTTTATATTGAATCCGTTATGCAAGGAAGCTGCAATGTCGAGAATAACTTTATCTCCCATTCCGTATACGAGTATATCGGCACCGCTTTCTGCCAATATGGAAGGTTTCAGTTTATCTTGCCAATAGTCGTAGTGTGTCAGGCGGCGAAGGGAGGCTTCTATTCCTCCGATGATGACGGGAGTTTTCGGATATAATTGTTTTAAAATGCGTGAATATACGGTAGTTGCGTAATCGGGACGGAATCCGGCTTTCCCTCCCGGAGTATAAGCATCGTCGGAACGAAGACGTTTATTGGCGGTGTAATGATTTACCATAGAGTCCATATTTCCACCGGATATGCCGAAGAATAATCTGGGGGCTCCCAGCTTTTTAAAATCGCGTAAATCATCGCGCCAATTGGGTTGGGGAACAATGGCTACCCGGTAGCCTTGGGCTTCGAGTAAACGGCCTATGACGGCTATTCCGAATGAAGGATGATCCACATAAGCATCTCCGGAAAAAAGAATGATATCCAATTCTTCCCAGCCGCGTTCTTTTACTTCTTTAGCAGAGGTGGGCAGGAAATCTTTTGTACGGAAAAGCTGTCCTTTCGTTTCCATTTTGTTTGTAATGTATTAATCTTTCAATAAAAGAGAGCTGTCTCCATAACTCAGGAAACGGAAATTATTATCGAGGGCGTATCGGTATATTTCTTTCCATGCGTTCCCCGTTAAAGCCGATACGAGCAATATCAAAGTGCTTTGCGGTTGGTGGAAATTGGTTACCAAGCCTTTTATTATTTTAAACGTATATCCGGGAACGATCATTATACGGGTGGCACAATGTAATTGTGCGATTTGTTCTTTCTCCATGAAAGAGATAATGGCTTCGATTAACGTTTTACTATCCGTTTCTCCGGGAATGTCATAAGGTTCCCATTGTCCGATAGGTGTCGTTTCGTCGGGTCTTCCCGATTTTAATATACGGTATCCCAAAACCGGCAGGGATTCGAGTGTCCGTACGGAAGTCGTTCCTACTGCAATAATGTTTTCTATGTTTGCAGCGATATTTTTTAATGTTTCCAGCTTTACGATAAAGTGTTCGGTGTGCATAAGATGTAAAGCGGCGTTTTCTTCTTTTACGGGGAGGAATGTTCCTGCTCCCACATGCAAGGTAATCTCTTCCGTGAGAAATCCTTTTTCTTTTAATTCGGATAATACTCTGTCCGTAAAATGCAAACCTGCCGTGGGAGCAGCTACGGAGCCTTCGAATTTGGAATAGACCGTTTGATAACGGGTATTGTCGCTTTCTTCGCTTTCCCTGTTTAGGTAAGGGGGAATAGGGATTTTTCCTAAAATCTCCAATAATTGCCCGAAAGTGATAGTTTTATCATCCCATGCAAATTCGATAATTTGGGATTTTTCGTGTGTTCCGATAATCGTGGCGGTCAAAGTGCAGGTTTTGTCGTTGTGGCTGAAAGTAATGGAAAGTGCTCCGTCTTTCCATTTTTTCAGATTGCCGACCATGCAATACCAGCGGCATTTCTCTTTTTGGGCGAAAGTCCGTTCGTAATCGGCAGGAGTATGCGGTTCTAAACAAAATATTTCAATTCGGGCTCCGCTTGGCTTATGAAAAATTAAACGAGCGTGAATTACTTTCGTATTGTTGAATACCAATAAAGTTTGGGGCGGAAGCTCCTGGGGCAGTTTGTTGAAAACGGTATCGGAAATACGATGACCTTTGTATATTAATAATTTAGATGAATCTCTGTCTTCCAAAGGGAATTTGGCAATTCGTTCTTCAGGGAGATTGTAATCGTAATCTTTGATATTTATTTTTCGCTCCATTTGTTTTCCTGTAAAATGATGCACAAAAGTATTAAATTTGTACGATAAATTATAGATTAATTAAAAGAGTACAGATATGATAAGGGTAGGAGATAGGGTAAAGTTTATGAGTGATACGGGGGCGGGAGTCGTGACGTCTATTAAAGGAGCGGTTGCCCATGTGTTGGTAGAAGACGGATTCGAGGTTCCGGCCCAATTAAGCGATTTGGTTGTTGTTTCGAAAGAAGACGAGTTGGAAGCTATCCGCAAGATAGGCGTGGATGAGGAGCGTCCCGGTGTGGGAAAAGGGGCTACTCAAAAGGCAAAAGGCGAAAAAGAGGAGAGGAGAAAAAGACCGAGCGCCATGTCACGTTATGGTAAGGTTTCATTGGTGGATGATGAGGAAGATGAAGAGGAGATAGTCGATATAGCCCGGATTAAGGAACAATATTTGAGAAATATGGCTGCTGTGAACGACAAAGAGTTGGCAATGGAACAGGACGAATTCCGGTATGAAACGAAAAAGGAGGAGGATGAAGATGAAGTAGAGGAACCGAAAATGCAGGAACCCGAGAAAAAAATGAAGACGGTAGGCATGGATGAGTTGGATAAGATGATGAAGGAAAAAATCAGGGATAAGGCGGTACACCCGATAAAAGTGGAAAAATCGCGGCCTCATAAAGGGAAAGAGATAGAAGTTATTGATTTGCATGTTTCGGAAATTTTGCCTTCTACGGATGGTTTGATGCCTGGAGAGATATTGTCTGCTCAGATGTCCCGTTTTACGATTGCGTTGGATTTGGCTATAAAAAGTGGAAAACACGGAAAAATCGTGTTTATTCATGGGGTAGGAAGTGGTAAATTGAAATACGAATTACAAAAAGAGTTGAAGTTGAAATATCCGAAAATTCAGTATCAGGATGCTTCGTTTGCGGAATATGGATATGGGGCTATTTTGGTCTTTTATTAAAAATGCAGTTGAAAAATATATTTGATTTGTCAAAAGTTAGCTCTTTAGAAAAAGAGTATTTTGAGCAGCTTATCAATGAAAAATCTTTTTATGTGGAACGGATCGTTTCAAAAGGGCATGTAACTCCGAAAGGGGAATGGTACGACCAGGGAAGAGATGAATGGGTAATGCTGCTTCAGGGCGAAGCGGAAATTCTTTATGACGATTTAAGCGGGGATAAAATGTATGCGGGAGATTGTTTGTTAATCCCGGCTCATAAGCGTCATCGGGTAATTTATACTTCGGAAGAACCTGAGTGTATATGGTTGGCCATTCATTTCGAGAAGAGCTGAATGAAATTTTAGGTTATAATCGTGGTGGATTTGTAATGAAAGATAATAAAACGGGGGTAATCGGTTTGCCCCCGTTTTATTCATATTTTATCGTTGAAAAAATTCCATAAGTTGTCTTTGGGTAAAGGAGCCGTAAAGTAAATCGGCTTTTTACTGACGGGATGGATAAATTCAACACTGTAAGCGTGCAACGATATGCTTCCGTCTTTATTGGAACGTGCTGCGCCGTATTTTAAATCTCCCTTGATGGGTGAGCCTATTTTGGATAATTGACAACGTATTTGATGGTGGCGTCCTGTGATAAGATTGATTTTCAGAAGATAGTAATTGGTACTTTGGGCGATTGTTTGGTATTCCAACAGTGCTTCTTTTGAATTTGGTCGTGCGTTGTCGTATGCGTATGATTTATTTTTTTTCGGATTACGTTCGATAAAGTGGTGTAATTTTCCTTCCCGGACAGTAGGAGCGTTTTCTGTTATAGCCAGATAAGTTTTGGCTATTTGCCGTTCTTTTATCATTTGATTTAGGCGTGTGAGAGCTTTGGAGGTTTTAGCAAACAGGACTATACCGCTGACAGGGCGGTCGATTCGGTGCACAACACCTAAAAATACGGCTCCCGGTTTCTTATCCCGGATTTTGATAAAAGCTTTTAGTTCATCTTCCAATGCCAAATCGCCGGAAACATCGGCTTGTACCGGTTGGCACGCCTGTTTATTTACGATTAGCAGATGATTGTCTTCATATAGTATATCGTTATCGGGATTGAACATAGTATCAGAATAATTAAATTGAATAATCGCTCCGAAATGAAATCAGAGGATACAAAGATAAAGTTATTTTCTATTTTTACCATTCGATGAATCCGCGTTATCTGTGTTTTCTCGGTTCTTTCTGTAGCCGTAGTTGATGGTCGTTGGCGATATAACGGCGGGCAAAAATATTGGGAACAGCTACGCCCAATGAAATGCAAAGAACGATTAATGCAGAGTTGATACCGTTGTAGAAAGCATTCGTTACTTCGCCGACTACGCCATGTAGGTTGATAAAAGCCAATATGGAACGGTACATCAATACTCCGGGGATCATAGGAATAACGGAAGGAATTGTTAAAACATGATTGGGAACATGAAACCAATGAACTGCTTTTACTGCGATAAGGCTGACGATAAAACTGCCCATGAAAGAACCGATTATAGGGCCGTAACCCAATTCAAAATTTACGAAATTACGGGTACATACGGCAATAATACTACCTATTGCGACAACCCATAATAGTTTTTTTTGAATATTGAATATCATTGAAAAACCTATTGCTGAAATGGCCGCGGCTATGGCATATATGTAGTAAGAGTCGTGTGGAGTCATACTCAGATCGCTGAATTTATGATCGATGGTGATATCATCCATTATCAATATTTGCATTGCGAATGCAATACCGAAAGTCATGGCTCCAATTATCATTATAGTATTGACTGCACGTGTTATTCCCATTACCAAGTGATTATCTATCATATCATCGACGAAATTGATTAAAGAAACACCGGGGATAATGAATAAAGTGCAAGCTAATAAAGGATGATAGGGAGTAGAAGATAGTCCTGAATAAGAAGAAGCGTATGCGAGACAGCTTGAGATAAATGCTGTAATGGCTAAACTCATATATGTATTGATTCCGAATTCGATGCAGCGTGTACGCAGTCTGAATCCTATAAAAGCACAAATAGAGGCATATAAAAAGGCGATCCAATCGCCACCGAATAATTTGCAAAATCCACCACATGCGAATCCTGCTCCGATAGCTATGATATACGGAGTATAATTACGTGGATGGCAGGCAATTGTATTCAATTCTTCTTCATATCGATCTAAAGAGTAATTTTGTTCGATTGCTTTCCAAGAAAGGTTGCTTATCTGTGAAATGACAGTCATATTGATACCGTGGTTTTCACATTTTTGAAATTTAGAAAAAGAATGGCGTTCGTCGCTTACATTTACCATAATTATATTCCACCTGATATCCAGATGTAATTTTTCTTCGGGAATTCCCATATAAGCAGCAATACGTTTCATATTTTGTTCGATACGATTGGTATCTGCTGCACTTTCCAAAAGAAGTTTTCCTGTTCGGAGTAGAAGGTCTAATTTTCGTCGTAGTAGAATTATTTCGATGTTATTTACATCATTTCTTTTTTCTGTCAATAGCATGTAATCAGGATGTTTTTATGATATTGTTTTTGTTTTGAATCATTGAAAAGGCATTGGTATAGAGCAATAAATATATGAATTTTTTGATAAAGGGGAAGTGAAGTGGTTGTTACTAAAAAACGGTTCTAAAAATTTTTAGAACCGTTTTTTAGTAACATAATATTTTATAAAATCATAACTTATCGGAATATACGGAAGCAGGTAAATTTCTCAGGTTGTATCTGGATGCCATGGAGCTTCCGTAAGCTCCTGCCGATTTAATAGCAATTATATCACCTCTTTTCGTTTCCGGTAGTACGATGTCTTTTGCGAACACGTCGGTAGATTCACATACGCCTCCGGCGACGTTATAAGTGATTGCGCCTTGGTCGGAAGAAAGATTTACAATAGCATGGTGAGCCTGATAAAGGGCAGGGCGAATCAATTCGGTCATACTGGCATCAATGATGATAAACCGTTTGCCGCTACCTGTTGTTTTATTATACAAAACACGGGAAATGAGAGTGCCACATTGCCCTACGACAGAACGGCCTAATTCGAAATGCAGAGTCTGTCCCGGTCGTAAGTGAAGATTTTGAGCGAAAATTTCGAAATATTCCTTAAAATTGGAAACAGGATTGGCATCAGGATTTTCATAATTGATGCTTAATCCTCCTCCTACATTGATATGTGAAAGATTCAATCCTTTTTCTTCGAACCATTCGGCAATGGTATTGACTCTTTTACACAAATACTCGAATACTTTCATTTGAGATATCTGGGAACCGATATGGAAATGAATTCCTGTTATATTGATATTGTTCAATGTTTGTAACTGAGCTAAAACTTCATCTATTTCCGTATATGAGATACCGAATTTATTATCGGCTTTCCCGGTCGATATGTGTTGATGGGTGTGCGGGTCTACATCGGGATTGATACGAAGGGCGATACGGGCGGTTTTATTGCGTTGGGCTGCTAAAGAGTTGATGACCTCTAATTCTTCCCGTGATTCGCAATTGAATGAAAAAATATTTTGTTCCAGTGCATATATGATCTCGTCATCACTTTTTCCTACTCCTGCAAATACGATTTTTTCGGCAGGAAATCCTGCTTCGATAGCACAACGAACTTCATTTCCGCTAACACAATCTACTCCTAAATCATATTGACGGATTTCCTGTAACAACCGGGGATCGAAATTGGCTTTAAGTGCATAATGTACATGAAAACCATATTTTCCGGACTCCTCGGTAAGTTTTTTTAATGTTGTATGTAATAACTCCATATCGTAATAATAGAACGGAGTTTTTATATTTTTGATTTTTTGAACGAAAGTTTCGTTTAACATATACAAAATTGTTTTATTGGTTATTGACGTTTGTTTTAAGGGGGTTAAAATAGATGGTTATTTAAAAATTGCAAAGCCTCTTTTTTATTTTCAGATGAAATGAGAAAAGTTACATTGCGGTTGCTGGCTCCGTAAGAGATCATTTTAATCGGTATATTATTGATACTTTCTAAAATTCGAGCGACTAATCCTGATTTGGAATGATCCAGCTTGCCGACTACGCATATAATGGTGTTTCCTTTTTCTATTTCGATATTTCCCAATGTTTTCAATTCTTCTACGATTTCGGAAAGATGTTCGTCATTGTCGATGGTAAGCGATACGGCGACTTCCGATGTCGTAATCATGTCTATCGGGGTTTTGTAGTTTTCGAATATTTCGAAAACTTTACGGAGAAAACCGTAAGCCATAAGCATACGGGCAGAGCAGATTCGGATAACGGTAATATTGTCTTTAGCTGCTACTGCATGGAATTTTTTTTCACTGTCTCCGCTGTTTGTGATAAGAGTACCTTCTGCTTGCGGGGCCATCGTGTTCTTTAGCCGTACGGCGATACCGTGTTCTTTACAAGGTTGTATGGTTGCCGGATGGAGTATTTTTGCTCCGAAATATGCGAGTTCGGCAGCTTCGTCGAAACTCATTTTATGAATAGGGTAGGTATTCTCTACGTAACGTGGATCATTATTGTGCATTCCGTCGATATCTGTCCATATCTGTACTTCGGATGCGTTGATGGCAGCACCGATTAGAGCAGCGCTGTAATCGCTGCCTCCGCGCCCTAAATTGTCCAGTTCTCCATTGGCGTTTTTGCATATAAAACCTTGTGTTACGAAATAAGTGTCGTCGTCGCTCGTTTCGATAATCGGACGGATACTCTTTTCTAGATAATCTGTATTTACCGTATGTTCTTCGTTCAGATGCATATAATCAGGAATATTCAGTAAAACCGCTTTTAATCCCGATTCTTTTAGAAAGAAAGTGAAAATAGCGGAAGTCAGCAGCTCGCCTTGGGCCAATATCTCTCTTTCAGTAGAAATTCCTTTGTAATTATGTACTTTAGTTTTGATTGATGAAAAGACCTCTTCAGCTTTTTTTAAGGCTTCTTCTTTGTATTGCGACAATAAATTTTGAATACAAGTATCGTATTTATTTTTGAGAAGCAGAATGGTCGCTGAGCAATTTTTGCCGTTTTTGGCGTCGGATGAAATCTTGACCAAAGAATCCGTTGTTCCTGACATGGCTGATAGCACAGTGACTTTTGCCTGTTCATGCCGGATAATTTCTGCTACTTTTCTCATATTTGTTTCGGAACCGACAGAGGTGCCTCCGAATTTCAGTACTTTACTCATAGTTTTTATTTTAATGCGATATTTTTGCTATCTGTGTTTTATTTATATCATTTTGTTGTTTTCGTATGAAAATTTTAGCATTTTTGTAAAAAAATGTTTAAATTGTAAACCGAAATCAGTTCCTATTTCAATATAAAAATTGAAATAATTTAAAAAATATGTTTTGAATCTATTTTTTCTGGCGCAAAATTATAACAATTTATAGAATATATTTTCAATAATTCTATATTTGTTCAATTTAAATAAAAAATGTTAATATATTAACTAAAAATTAAAGATAATGACAACAATTCCAGGTGCAGTAGAACAGGTTATTAAAAAGAAACCTTTTTTAGAGAGTGCTTTGATAGAAGGTATTGTAAATATATCGGCTTTATCCCGTAAGATAAAAGGGGAGATAGAGGAGGAATTGGGAAAAGAGGTTAACGACGGAGCTATTATCATGGCTTTGAATCGTTTGGTCCCTCGTTTAGAGTTAATTTCTTCAATGAAGTTTAAAAAAGTGGTAGAAAATATCGGAGATATAATCGTTCGTTCCAATCTGGCGGATTATGCTTATGTCAACAGTAAGACTTTATTTAAGAAGCAGGCTCAATTATTGGAAAGTATAAACGATTATAGCGACGTATTTTGTACGTTTTCGCAAGGGATTGGGGAAACGACTCTGGTCGTAAGTACATCGATTGCTCCGGTAGTAGAAAATATTTTTAAGGATGAACAGTTGATAGCCAAAACGGAATCTTTATCTTCCATAACGGTAAAACTGCCTTATGAAAACAGTATTTATCCGGGAGTGTATTACTATATTTTTAAAGAATTGGCATGGGATAATATCAATATAACAGAAGTAATCAGTACTACGAATGAGTTTACGGTAATTGTGAACGATGCGGATATTCATCGTGCATTTTCCATACTGATGGATTCTAAAAAACAGTTGATGAACGGTAAATAGGAAACAAAATGTTGTCTTCTGGTTTTGTAAAAGATGTCGATGCGACGTATATAAACTCTTTATTGCTGGGACGGATTCCAGAATCTTATAAAGGGAATTACGGACATGCGTTGTTGGTGTGCGGAAGCAAAGGGATGATGGGGGCGGCTGTTTTATCGGCCAGAGGAGCATTGAAATCGGGATGCGGATTGGTAACGCTTCATATTCCGGTGCCATATGAAACGGTTCTGTACCAGACGGTTCCCCAGGCGATGCTGTCGTTGGATTCAGGAAAACATTTTTCATGTGTGCCTGACCGGTTGGAGAAATATACGGCAGTAGGTATCGGTTGCGGAGTAGGGTGTGCGGATGATAGTATTGCTGCTTTAAGAGATCTTTTGAAAAGAGCTGGAAAATTATCTTGTAAAATGATTCTCGATGCCGATGCAATCAATATGGTGGCTATGGATAGGCAGTGTTTGGAGGTTGTTCCTGCAGGGACTGTTTTTACTCCCCATGAGGGAGAGTTTGAACGGCTGGTAGGGAAATGGGATTCTTCTGAGCATAAGATTGAGAAATTGCGTAATTTTGCTGGCATCCATTCAGTTGTAGTGGTTTTGAAAGGGCATAATACACGGGTGTGCGATAGTGAAGGAAATATTTTTATCAATCATACGGGAAATGCCGGAATGGCTAAAGGGGGGAGCGGGGATGTTCTGACAGGATTGATAACGGGATTGCTGGCAAGGGGATATGCTCCGGCGGACGCTGCGGTTATCGGGGTATATTTTCATGGAAAAGCAGGGGATATTGCGGCAAAATGTTTAGGAATGGAATCGATGAACAGTGGAGATATTGCCGATAATATTGTGATAGAATAAGTTAAAATAATGGAATTTAATGCTTGAAAATCGTGTTCGGGGATTGCTCTTTTTGAAATTATAGTATCTTTGTAAAAGAATAAAGTTAAAACTAAAAAATAACGTTATGGCAAGTTTAAGAAAGTTAAAGAGAGAAATCGACTATTTGGTTAGTGAAGTAATATCCGATTGTTATGCATGCCTTGCAATCAATTCGAAATGCGATAAGGGAGTAGTATTCGGGATAATTGAAGATGCAGTAGAATTGAGAAATAATTTATTCGATAAGGCTAATCGTCCGGCAGAAAAGCACAATCCTCATTTAGTAAAAAAACATTATCGTCAGTTGATAGAAGAGATGTTTGATGGTGTCGATAAACTTTTTGTTCGTTTGAGCGAGGTTTGTAAAGATGCGAAATAAGGATAATGTTTAAATTTTTATTCCGAATAATTTTTCTTTAACATTAAAAAGCCTTACAATAATTTTGTTGTAGGGCTTTTTTTATAATTTTTAATAAAATTAGCAGCGATATGATATGCCGTTGGAGGAAGTAATCTGTAATATTGGTAATAAAATCCGTAAATTGTATATCTATAGACATCGGGTTTCGTTATATTTTTGTTTCCGAAAATGGAGAAATAGTATGAATAGTTTTATATTCCGAATACGTCGGATCCGTATGGAAAAAGGCGTGTAATGGGGAGAAAGATATAAAACCAAATTGTAAAAGTATGAAGAAACAAGTGTTGCTTTTTTTACTGAGCGGTGTTTTTTTGTCCGTACAATCGGAGGAGTTGCCGGATAGTCTGCAGTACAAAACTTCTACGATCGACGAGATTGTCGTGACAGGAACGCGTAATGAAACGGATATCAGACATTTGCCGATGACTGTGTCGATTTTGAATAGAGTGGAGATTGAACGTAATAATACTCCTTCTTTGTTACCTATTCTTACAGAGCAAATTCCGGGATTATTTACTACGGCACGGGGTGTTATGGGGTACGGAGTTTCCGGAGGGGCTGCAGGAGGTATGTCTTTACGTGGTATAAGTAGCGGTTCCGGACAGTTGATGGTGTTGATTGATGGGCATCCTCAGTATATGGGACTGATGGGACATTCTATTGCGGATGCGTATCAATCGCTTATGGCAGAGCGGGTAGAGGTATTGCGCGGGCCGGCATCGGTATTGTATGGTTCCAATGCAATGGGAGGAGTTGTCAATATCGTTACCCGGAAAATGCGGGAAGACGGTGTTAAAACCAATATCAATGCTGGATATGGTTCTTTCAATACTTTACAGACGGAGGTTACGAATCGTGTTCGTAAGGGGCGTTTCTCGAGTGTTATAAGCGGTTCGTATAACCGTACGGACGGGCATCGTGCAGATATGGGATTCGAGCAGTATGGCGGTTATGCTAAGTTGGGATATGAAATCTCCGATAATTGGAATATATCTGCCGATGTGAATGTAACACATTTTAACGCTTCGAATCCGGGGGCGGTTACGGAACCATTGATAGATAACGATCAACAAATCACTCGGGGGATGGCTTCTTTTGCTTTGGAAAATAATTATGAGAAGACTTCGGGTGCTTTGAGCCTTTTTTATAATTGGGGAAAACATTGGATTAACGACGGTTATCATCCGGGGGACGAACCATTGGATTATCGGTTTAATTCGCGGGATAAGATGATGGGGGTGTCATGGTATCAGAGTGCACAGTTGTTTAGTGGAAACCGGTTGACTCTCGGAGTGGATTATTTTCATTTCGGTGGTGATTCATGGAATAGTTTCTTAAATGGAAATAGGGAAGAGATTGTCGATAAGACACAAGATGAAATAGCTGCTTATTTGGATTTCAGGCAATATATTGTCCGTTGGTTGACATTCGATGCAGGGGTGCGGATCGATCATCATTCGCATGTGGGCACGGAATGGGTGCCGCAGGCAGGATTTTCGTTTCATCTTCCTGCCAATATAGAAATAAAGGCAATGGCGGCGAAAGGTTTTCGTTATCCTACGATTCGGGAAATGTATATGTTTATGCCGGCTAATCCTGATTTAAAGCCGGAGCGGATGTGGAATTACGAACTTGCTTTTTCCCAAAAATTGTTGGAAGGGCGTTTGTCGTACGGGATTAATCTATTTTATATCAACGGCGATAATATGATTATGACGACAAGAATCGACGGCAGGCCTTTGAATATCAATACGGGACGGATTAAAAATGCCGGAGTGGAAGCACAGGTTATGTATTATATTAACAGGGAATGGGCTGTTAATGCCAATTATAGTTATTTACATATGAAATATCCGGTATTGGCGGCACCTGAACATAAATTATATGCCGGTGGAGCATTTAATAAAGGGAGATGGTCGATATCTACCGGAATACAATATGTTGCAGGGTTGTATACGGTGCTTTCTCCTGCTGAAACGGAAAGCTTCGTATTATGGAATATGCGGGGAGCATTCCAGGCGGTAGAGTGGCTTGATATTTGGGTAAGAGGCGAGAATCTGTTGGCGCAGGAATATGAGATTAATGCCGGATTTCCGATGCCTCGAGCGACTGTAACTGCAGGAATAAATATAGATTTTTAGTTTTTAATAAAATAATGTTATGAAAACGATGCATACTGTTTTATGTTCTTTGCTGTTATTGGCGGGAACAGGTTGTGCGAATGCACAAAATCGGGCGCAGCAATCGTCTGGTTCGAATTCGGAAACAGAAGTCCCGAAGGTTTATATGTGTACGGAAATTTCTCCGGAAAATCTGGTGAAAATTTATGAAGCGTTGGGGAGGGAGGCAACGGGAAAAGTAGCTGTAAAACTTTCGACAGGTGAACCAGGAGGGCATAATTTTTTGCAACCTGCCCTTATCAAGGATTTAGTGCAGAAAGTGAACGGCACGATTGTCGAGTGCAATACTGCTTACGGAGGAGGAAGAGCCAATACCGAAGCTCATCTGAAAGCAGCCGAGGATCACGGATTTACGGCGATTGCTCCGGTGAATATTATGGATGCGCAAGGAGAAGTATCTTTACCTGTTAAGGGAGGTAAGCATCTTAAGGAAGATTTTGTGGGTAAAGATTATTTGAATTATGATTTTACGGTTATTCTTTCTCATTTTAAAGGGCATGCAATGGCCGGTTTCGGCGGTGCGATTAAGAATATGTCTATCGGTATTGCTTCGTCTGCCGGGAAAGCATGGATACATTCAGCCGGTAAAACGAAGGACCAGAATATCGTGTGGAATAATTTGCCTGAACAGGATGATTTTCTGGAATCGATGACAGAAGCGGCAAAAGCTGTTGCTGACCATTGCGGCGATAACATTTTATATATAAGTGTTGCAAATAATTTGTCTGTCGATTGTGATTGCGATTCTTCTCCCGAAGATCCGAAGATGGGCGATATAGGCATTCTCGCTTCACTTGACCCTGTGGCATTGGATAAAGCGTGTACCGATTTGGTGCGGGCGTCGGAGGATCATGGTAAAATTCATTTGATTGAGCGGATTGATTCCCGTAATGGAATGCATACTTTGGAATATGCTGAAATAATCGGATTGGGAAGTCAACAATATGAATTGGTAAAGTTGGATGAAGAATAACTATTGTTCTGATAAAAACAGGCTGCCTTTTTAATTTAAGGCAGCCTGTTTTTGTATTCTGTATTTATTTAAAATCCTCGGGCGAACATAAGCCAGAATTTATCTCCCATTTCCCACCAGTAACGGGCTGTGGAGTTAGCGAAATCATTGGTGTAATCAGTTAAGAAATTGCGGCATTCATCGGTTTTGTTATTATTGAGCAGCTCAATGGCTTTTTCTTCGATATAGGGTAGTTCCGAGAATGCTTTGGTTTCATAATGGGCGATTCCTTCTTCGATAAATTGACGTGTGGCACCCCATTTTACGGTTGCTAATTTGTTGGCGCGTCGGTAATTCCATACGGATGCATCGGTGCGAAAACGGTGTTGTCCGCAAATTTCGAAAGAGGCAGGAACGGTAGTTGCTCCTGCAAAAACGGGAATACGCGGGCTTTGTCCAGGATTGTCGAATGCGATCCAGGCAATACCGCCTACTTCATCGGGGAGCCAATCGCGCAATTGTATTACATGGGAATAAGAACATTGCGGAACGGAAACTAAACGGTAACGTATTACCGTAGAGTCTTTAATACCGTTTAACATATTGACCATATCGGTAGTCATCCATGGATTGGCATATGGGCTGGTGATTGTTTCCGTTTCCGAGCTACCGGCTTTATTGCGGGTAATTTTTAAATTTTGGGTCATATCGTACTCCGTACCTTCATAAGTTTGGCGAAGCAGTGCCATTACATCATTGACCGATACGGATTTATCCGGTTTGACGCTGATCGGAAGCTCTTCCGCTTCGTATTGTAAATCTAAAGAAGGGGCAAGGTAGGAGAGGATAAAATATTCCCGTATATTAAATGCCTTTTTATTTCCGCCGTATACTTTCCAGAATTTAAAAGGTTCTTTTCCGTCCCAATAACCCAATTTTTTCGCTGTTTCAAATACGTTTTCCGAAGCCATACACCGGCTATTGTCGGTTGTATCTATTATACTGATACGAGGTATATTGGCAGATACGCCTACATGTTCATCGGGGATGCGGACTGCTGCCCATACACCGCCTATTTTATCCGGGCCTTCTCCGAAAATTTCGAAATGCCAGACCTCTTTGGGGTCTGCAATAGTAAGGCATTCTCCGGCATCACAATATCCGTATTCTTTTACTAAACTGCCGATTAACCGGATGGCTTCTCGTGCTGTGCTGCAACGCTCCAAAGCTATTTTGCAAAGTTCTTCAATCATAAACATTCCGTTTTCGTTGATTAATTCTTTGCGTCCGGTAATGGTAGTTTCTCCTATGCCTAATTGTTTTTCATTCAGGCAGGGATAAGCCGTATTCAGATAAGAATAAGTTTTTTCTATATCGGGGATAGTGCCTTTGATTTTTACACCGGTCATATCTTTGGAATTTTCAGTATGCATTAAACCGTTGTATATGGTGACGGTGGTATCATGGTCGTTGGTGCGTGCCGGAACGATATTCATCCATGTACGGTAATTTCCGTCGCATGTGTGGCTGGTGATAACCGAACCGTCTGCCGATGCTTTTTTACCTACCATAATACTGGTACAACTTTCCGGGTTTTTTCCTGGTATGTCGTAATTCTCTTGGGAAAAGAGAGGATGGGATATGGAGAGCAATATTGTGCATAATCCCCAAATAGAAAAATACAATTTCTTCATTATCGTTTTGTTTATATTGAATTAGTATAAACAAAGGTAATGATTTTATTTTTGGGAAAAGAGGAAAGGGAAAAGTAGCGGATGAAATAAAAAATTCCCGTCCGGGAAAGACGGGAATAGAAATATTAGTTTTCTTTTATCTCTTCGAATTCGATATAATCACCGACCTGTTCATTTACTTTTTTATCGATATGCGACCGGTCGATATGTACTTCTCCCTCTTTTTGTGCTTTTTTCTTTTGGGTATCGTTAAAATTGAAACCGCCTTTGAAATTTCCGTGGGTGCCCCAGGTCCGGTAGAAAATATTCCCGTTTGCGTTTCCTCCTTGTTTTTCCATTTCTCGCATTTTTTTGGTTATCCAGGTGCGTAATAGAAAACGGGCTAATATTCCGAACAGGTAAAAACCCAATATAATGGCTAATATTGTACTCAAAAACACTTCCACAATTCTTTTGTTTGATAATTTTTTTAATTGGCTTCAGAAAATAACAGATATCTCTATCGTTTTCTTTGCAAATATAACGTTTTTTTAGTTGTTTTATTTTTCACATAATTTTCTTTTGAGAAATAATATTTTGTTTAAAATAAAATTTCCGGAAATACTGTTTCCGGAAATGATATTCTTCATACGTTTTCCGCCTGTAAAGCGATGGCTGCCCCATATGGTTATTAATTCGAGTACGAGTATCTGAATTTCCGTATTTTTGAGTTTCGTCAAAAGCGAAATTCCCGATTATCTCAGCCGGTTCAGATCGGGTTGGTATAATTTTATCTGCCGGGTTGAAAAGTTATTTTTAGTAGTTTTTGTAATTCTGTATTCTGAACTATCGTTTTTATAATTTTTCCCATTATATAACAGAATTAGTATTTTACCGGGAATTACATTACAAATGTATAGCTCTTTACGGGCTGAGTTGTAGATAAATTACAGGTTTTAGTACCTGAATTACGGAATTTTGTAAAATAAAGATTGTCGAAAAGGCATATTTTGATGCGGCTGGATATGGTGACAACTGATTCAATGAATTTGCTTCAGGAAAATTTTCGGACGATTTTTCTTGAATGGGGAATGAATAAATAATCATTAGTCTACAGTTTGTTTTCGGTAAATTGTTTTGAAAAGTTTACGATAAAGAAGTAATATAAAATTTCGGATTTGGCGGTTAATAGGGCAAGAGAGAATCCGATTTTGTAAATTGTTTTATAATTACTAATTTTATATTTTAAATTTATAAAAAGCAAAGTTGATATGGAATTGAATACCCTTACGGCAATATCGCCTATAGATGGTCGTTATCGTAGAAATGTAGATGAATTGTCTCGATATTTTTCTGAATATGCCCTTATTCGTTATCGGGTGTTGGTAGAGATAGAATATTTTATTGCGCTATGTGAATTGCCGTTGCCTCAGTTAAAAGATTTCGACAAGCAGAGTTTTGAAAAGTTACGGGATATTTACAGGGTTTTTTCTACGGATGATGCTTTGCATGTGAAAGAGATAGAAAAAACGACTAACCATGATGTAAAAGCAGTAGAGTATTTTATAAAAGAGAAAATGGATGAGATGAATATGGGGGCTTCCCGTGAATTTGTCCATTTCGGTTTAACTTCTCAGGACATCAATAATACGGCTGTTCCCTATTCTTTGAGGGATGCAGCAAATGAAGTGTATTATCCGGTATTGCAGGAATTTATCAATTTATTGCAATCTTTAGCCGATGATTGGGAAGATGTGCCTATGTTGGCCCGTACACATGGCCAGCCTGCTTCTCCTACTCGTTTGGGAAAAGAAATTATGGTTTTTGTAGAGCGTTTGAATAAACAGCTCGTATTATTGAAAAAAATCCCTTCTCCTGCTAAATTCGGAGGGGCAACCGGTAATTTTAATGCTCATTTCGCTGCGTATCCGGATATCGATTGGGTAACTTTTGCCAATGATTTCGTAAGAGAGAAATTAGGGCTGGAGCGTTCACAGATTACTACTCAAATAGAACATTATGATAATATTGCGGCTATTTTCGACGGATTTAAACGAATCAATACTATTTTGATGGATTTAAGCCGAGACATGTGGACGTATATATCTATGGAATATTTTAAACAAAAAATAAAAGCCGGAGAAGTAGGGTCTTCTGCAATGCCTCATAAAGTCAATCCTATT
>DVIX01000070.1 GCA_018710935.1 Candidatus Avirikenella pullistercoris
AAAAAAATAGAAATTTCTCCGATAGAAAATTTCAACCTTTCTCAATATTTAGGAAAATGGTATGAAATAGCCCGTTTAAATCACTCCTTTGAAAAAGGACTTACTCATGTAACGGCCGAATATTCATTGGATAAAAATAACAAAGTACGGGTTACGAACAGGGGTTACCTGCCGGCTAAAGGAAAATGGCAAGAAGCCCATGCACGCGCCGTGCAAACCCATACTCCAAATTTTTTCAAAGTATATTTCGTCCCATTAATCGCCGGGAAATACAGAATAGCCTATATCTCTTCCGACTACTCTGCCGCACTGGTGTCGGGAGGAACGACAAAATACCTCTGGCTCCTCTCCAAAACTCCCTTACTGAATGAACAGGAAAAAGAACATATGCTTTCCCTTGCCCGAAAATTGGGATACGACACGTCAGAACTTATATGGGTCGAACAATAAAATTATCCTAACTCTATAATCTCTTCCGGGAAAAGCGTTAATTTTTCCACCCCGTTTTCCGTAACCACCCATGAATTCTCGATTCCTACAGGTCCTATTCCCGGCAATACGATTTTGGGCTCCAGAGCGAAAACCATCCCCGGCTGCAATTCCTGCTTGATTCGAGGAGCAAGGACAGGAGATTCGTTAATTTCCAAACCGATACCATGCCCGACAAATTTCGCTTTTTGTTTCGTCCCCATAAAATAATCGGCTACCCCCTCACGAGTTACCGTTTCGATAGCAATATCATACAGTTCCTCACAGGCTACGCCCGGCTTAGCTTTTCCGGCGATCCTATCCTGCACCTCCAAACATACCCGATGCGCCCGATAAGCCTGTTCCGATAATTTCCCTACCGAAAAGACCCGTGACATATCGCACATATACCCATTAAAATTGCCGCTCAAATCAACCATAACCGAATTTCCCTTACGCATTACGGTTCCGTTCAATCCGACAGGAAGCGCCGGGCCCAATCCTGCTCCCCCCAACGCAAAATCATATGGAGAAGGTGTCTCCGCATTATCTCCGGTTAAAACACTTCCCATAAAAATCTCCATACTCTGCCCGAAAATCCGGAAAATCCCCAAGCACCCTTCGAGGCGCATCAGCCGCTCCACCTCCGCAGAAAACTGCAAATCCGTCATCCCTTCCTTATAAACAGCAGATATCCCACTATATGCCTTTGCATGAGCCGCAGCAGCCTGTCTGAACAACTCTATTTCCAACGGCGTTTTAATGCTTCTCGCCTGCCGGATAGCCGGTGTGCCGTTCAGACATTCGGAAGTCGAAAAAATTTTCGATAACCGCATATAAGCGCTGTATGAAAGTTCATCCCCTTCCAACATCAACCGTTTCGGAATTTTTATTCCTCTTTCCTGTAATATACCGGGTATCTGTTCCGGTTTATGAATATAAAAAATATTATCTCCGGATAATCCTGACGGGCGTTTCACAAAAAGAACCGGCATTCCTTCCGACGGCAAATAAAAATATCCGCTGACAATCCGTCCGCAAGCATATAATAAATCCACATTTCCGGCAAGCAAAATAGCATCCGCCCCCTGCTCTGCCATACAAGACCGTATCTTATTCCAACGCAGTTCCAATTCGTTATTCATTGCAAATAAATTTTGTTCCTCGCAAAGATAACCGTTTCCCTTAAAACAGAAAACCGAGCCATCCGCATACTCCTGCGACGATACAATCCCCTCAGCGCACTTATTACGGATCATGTCATCGGCCTTCAAAGCATACAAACGGCTCAGCCCTGTCTTTTTCCCTGTTTATCAATATCTTTTAATCATGACTGCCCCTCCATATTTCTCCAACAAAATATCGTCCATAAAAATAACTTTCCCTTTATTTCGATTTACATTCCAGATAAGCAAATGCAAAATATCGTGCAACTGTAGTTCCTGGTTATCCTTATCTATTATTTTCAAATTTCCTTTCTCTTCGATACCATTTACAGAAAAACCGTTTCCGATATACAAGCTACCGGCCTGCCCAATTTCTGCCAATGAAAACATTTCGGTAACATCCGTTACCAACAATCCGGAAGAAGCACCATAATCTATCTCTGACAAATATTCCGTTTCCTTGCTTTTTCTGTAACGTTCCAGCTCAGGAAGAACAGCCGTTACAACAGCATGGGCAGGCACATTATCATAACTCCCTGCCACCCGGCCGATAACAATATTTTTATTATCCATTTGCAATTCATAATAAGCTACACTTTTCACATCTCCCGCCAAAATTACCGGTAAAGGTTCTTCTTTATAATATTGCTGAAAACTTTTATCCGCGTCGTTACAAAACTCTTTATAAAGATCTTCTACAAAATCATCTTGCATTATTTTTTCTTTATCCGCCGTTTCATAAAACGCATCCCTTATAAAAGGGAAATCCCCGGACAAAACTTCCCTGACCGGCTTATCGTTAAAAGCTTCTATCAAACGTATCTTTTTAAGGCTAACCGTTAAAATATAATAACGTCTGTCCTGTTGATTGGTTTTATATAAAGGCCGTAAATCGAAATCATACCCTATCATCACTTCACCTTTTACCTCGACAGGTAATTTTATAACCGTAGAAAAATGTTCATTGGCATACAAGACCAAAGAATCGAGATTATTCCCGAAATCTATCTTTTTCCTGGCATTTTTAATATTATCCACAACCGTTTGTGCCAATCGTTTATCGTAAAGCGAAAAAAGCCGCTTTTCCACCTCGTCCATATAATTTTTCATTACTATCGGATCTTGATCGTAGCCCGGTTTACTACGGTGAGTCGGCATTACGATAGAAACGGAAATATCTCCCCGAAAACGGGGCAAAATTTCCGTTTCACCTGTCGGAGTATAATTATTCTGTATAAAATAACGAATCGCTTCCTGTGGTGTTAAATGAAGGTATTTTTCCATATCGGTATATTTGTTTTGTATTCAACTTCATCATACAAGAACTATGCTATTTAAATTCATACTACTCGCGCGCTTTATAGAAATCTTTCCCGGAAACGAAAGGATTTCTTACCTTTACAAAAAATTACTCCATAAAAACCTTTCTCAAAAAATCCTATGCTCGGGACAATAATCAACGCAGGAGCCATAATTATCGGTAGTATTGCCGGAATATTAATCCATTCAAAGCTTTCTCAAAAAATTGTAAATACCGTATTCCAGGGAATCGGACTGTTGACTCTCACTATCGGTATCTCCATGTCGATCCGGTCAGAAAATATTATTCTTGCCGTAATCAGCATCGTTATAGGTTCCATATTAGGTGAATGGCTCGGCATAGACATAGGACTCGATAAACTTTCCGAACGTCTGCAAAAAAATAATCGGAAAAAGAACAGTATCTCTCAGGAAACATCAGATGATACTTCCTCTGCCCGGAATCGCTTTAAAGAAGGTTTCATCACTGCCTCCATGCTTTTTTGCGTAGGTTCGTTAGCCATATTGGGAGCTATTGAAGACGGGATGGGAAAAACCCCGAACCTCTTATTCACCAAATCGGTAATAGACGGTATCACCGCTATCGTTTTAGCCTCATCGTTCGGCATTTCAATACTATTTTCTGCTTTCCCCCTATTCATCTATCAGGGAACGCTAACGCTTTTTGCCGCTTTTGTAGCCCGATTCATGAATGAAGCTATAATAAACGACTTAACTTCCGTAGGAGGCATCCTTTTAATCGGCATCAGTTTCAATATTTTAAAAATAAAAGAAATCAAAGTAATCAATATGCTTCCGGCATTATTGATCATCGTAATACTTTCTTATTTTTGTCAATAAATATCTCTTCATTATTGAATATGAAAGCAATCGTAATTGGAGGGTGCGGACATATCGGTAGTTTTCTCGTGCCCATGCTCGTTAAGGCAGGTTATGAAGTAACGGCTATCAGCCGGGGAAAAAGTAAACCTTATTTACAGGATTATGCGCGGAAAAAGGTAAACATGGTAGTTCTCGACCGTGAAAAGGAAACAGACTTCGCAAAAAAGATTGCTGCAATGGATGCGGACATTGTAGTGGATTTGATAAATTTCCACGTAAAGGATACACAAGAAATGGTTCATGCCTTGAAAGAGACACGGCTGTCACATTATCTGTTTTGCTCCTCCATTTGGGCGCATGGCAGAGTGAAGACGTTGGAAGCAGACCCAAACGACCTGCAGAAAGAACCTCTCGACGATTACGGCCACAACAAGTTCCTGAGCGAGTTGTATCTGAAAGAGCAATGGCGCATCGCAGGTTTTCCTGCGACGATTATCATGCCCGGTCAAATATCCGGTGCAGGCTGAACAATTATCAATCCATGGGGCAATACAAATACCAAAATGTTCGAGACCATTGCCTGTGGTGAAAAAATATATTTACCTAATTGGGGTATGGAAACTTTGCACCATGTCCATGCTTCCGATGTAGCACAACTGTTTTTCAAAACTATCGAACATCGTAATCAATCGTTGGGAGAAAGCTTCCATGCCGTGGCCGAAGAGTCGATGACGCTGTACGGATATGCACGACTGATGTATGAATTTTTCCATAAACAGCCCAACATCGATTTCCTACCGTGGGACAAATGGACCGAATATGAAGGCAACGCAGACGAGGTAAGCCACACCTATTACCATATTGCCCGAAGCGGTAAATACAGCATTGAAAATGCCAAGCGTTTACTTGGTTATCAGCCCCAATTTACCACACAAGAAACGGTTATTGAAGCTATTCAAAGCTATATAGAAAGAGGAGTGATAAAACTTCTAAAATAATCGTATTAAGGTATTATCGCATTGTTTCATATATTTTTGCAGCGTATCCCCCTTTCTTACCCCTTTCAGCGAGTGCCTTGGAAGCTAAAAGAATAATCTGTTCCGGCATTTTAGAATGATAGAAAAGACAGATATTCGAGCTGTTCCAGTTCATCATAAACCAGCAATACCATGTATCCACGGTCCCGTTGATCCTGAAAATGATAAAGACTATAACAAATACTCTACTCTTATCGTCAACCATATTTATTAAACAAATATTGCTCAGTAAATCCATTTGTACCAATTTTTTTTACCGTTAATCCGGATTTCCCCAAGCAATAACTGACACTTCGCATTTTCGGAGAAACATACTATATTTGCAAACAGAAAGAGTAATTCGACAGCACAACACTACAAACAACAGATATTCAATCAATTACCAATTAATTGTCACTATTTTCAAATAATTCGCTAAAAGTTTATTCCTCAATCGATTATATCAAACCGATAAAAATTTAAAATATTTTCACTATATTCTTTCTATGGAATAAAAACGACATAAACAATTATTCAAAAAAATGCCTTATATTTACACGATTTTTAAGGAACGGTTACAATAATTTTAAACGTATGTCTGAGAACAAAAAAATTAAAAAGACCATTGTGCTTGGCTCGGGTGCATTGAAAATCGGGCAGGCAGGTGAATTCGATTATTCCGGCTCACAAGCGCTAAAAGTTTTAAAAGAGGAAGGTATCTCTTCCATATTGATAAACCCTAACATTGCAACCATTCAAACATCGGAAGGAATTGCAGACAGGGTTTATTTTTTACCCGTAACTCCTTATTTTGTTGAAGAAATCATCAAAAAAGAGAATCCCGACAGTATCCTTTTGGCATTCGGCGGGCAAACAGCGCTGAATTGCGGTACGGAAATGTATTTGAACGGCACACTGAAAAAATACGGTGTAGAAGTGCTGGGAACTTCGGTTGAGGCAATTATGGCAACCGAAGACCGTGATTTATTCGTAAAAAAATTAAATGAAATATCGGTAAAAACTCCTGTCAGCGAGGCAGTAGAAACAATGGAAGATGCTATTGCAGCAGCAAAACGCATCGGATTCCCCATCATGGTACGTTCTGCATACGCTTTAGGCGGATTGGGAAGCGGTATCAGCAATAATATGGAAGAGTTCAAAACCCTTTGTGAAAGCTCTTTTGCATATTCAAAACAAATATTGGTAGAAGAATCGCTAAAAGGCTGGAAAGAAATTGAATTCGAAGTCATCAGAGATAAAAACGACCACTGTTTCACGGTTGCAAGCATGGAAAACTTCGATCCGCTGGGAATCCATACAGGCGAGAGTATCGTTGTCGCTCCAACCTGCTCTTTAGACCAACAGGAACTGACCATGCTGCAGGAACTATCTAAAAAGATCATCCGCCACATCGGTATCGTAGGAGAATGTAATATCCAATACGCTTTCAATTCAGAAACAGACGACTACCGCGTAATCGAAGTCAATGCCCGGTTAAGCCGTTCATCTGCCCTGGCATCGAAAGCAACCGGTTACCCATTAGCTTTCGTGGCTGCAAAACTGGCTATCGGATATACTCTCGACCAAATCGGGGAAATGGGAACACCGAACTCCGCTTATACCGCACCTGAATTAGACTACCTGATATGTAAAATTCCACGTTGGGATTTGAGCAAATTCGTCGGTGTATCCCGCCAAATCGGCTCCAGCATGAAATCGGTAGGCGAAGTGATGTCTATCGGTAAATCTTTCGAAGAGATTATCCAAAAAGGGCTTCGAATGATAGGACAAGGCATGCACGGATTCGTGGGAAACCGGGAATTGGAGTTCAACAATCTGGAACAAGAACTGGCTAATCCGACCGACCTCCGTATATTCGCCATTGCAAAAGCATTCGAAAAAGGGTATACTATCGAAAAAATACACGAACTGACAAAAATAGATCCATGGTTCCTCGGAAAACTGAAAAACATACATGACTATTCGTTGGTTCTTCAAAAATACAATACGATCGAAGAAGTACCCGCCGATATATTGCTCGAAGCAAAACGCCTCGGTTTCTCCGATTTCCAAATCGCCCGTTTCGTAGAAGACCCGGAAGGAAACTTAGAAAAAG
>DVIX01000071.1 GCA_018710935.1 Candidatus Avirikenella pullistercoris
ACAGCGATATTAAAAAGATGAGTTATCAGGAAGCGGTCGAAGAGGTGAATGCTATTCTCGACAGGCTCAATAACGAGGAACTCGATATAGACCAGCTTTCCAAAGAGGTGAAGCGGGCTACCGAGTTGATAAATTTATGTAAAGGAAAATTGCGGAAAGCGCAGGAAGAGGTTGAAAAAGTTTTTGATAAAAAGTAGCTTTTTTATCAAAAATTCATTATTATCTTTGCATAGGTTGTTTCTGATATAAAGGAAAATGGCTTTAATGGCTTATAAAAAGTAAGGAATCATAGAAAAATAGATAAAGATGTTTGAGAATTTAAGTGATAAGTTAGAACGGTCGTTTAAGATATTGAAAGGTGAAGGCAAGATTACCGAGATTAACGTTGCCGAGAGCTTGAAAGAGATTCGCCGGGCATTAATAGATGCCGATGTGAACTATAAGGTTGCTAAGAGCTTTACTGATGAAGTGAAAGCCAAAGCGATGGGGCAGGATGTGTTGAAGAGTGTCAAACCGGGGCAGATGATTACGAAAATCGTGCGTGATGAGTTGGCATTGTTGATGGGGGGGCAGGCGAGCGACATTAATCTGAAAGACTCTCCGGCGATTATATTGATTGCGGGTTTGCAGGGTTCCGGTAAGACGACTTTTTCCGGGAAACTTGCCAATATGCTTAAAACCAAAAAATCCCGTAAGGTGTTGTTGGTTGCGGGCGACGTTTATCGTCCGGCGGCAATCGAACAGTTGAAGGTATTAGGTCAGCAGATAGGTGTTGAGGTATATACCGAGGAGGGGAATAATAAACCGGTGGAGATTGCGAAAAATGCTATCGAATATGCGAAGAAGAACGGATATAATACGATTATCGTAGATACGGCGGGGCGGTTGGCTATCGATGAGCAGATGATGAACGAAATATCTAATATCAAAAAGGCCGTCTCTCCTTCCGAAACGCTTTTCGTCGTGGATGCTATGACCGGGCAGGATGCTGTGAATACAGCGAAAGAGTTCAATGACCGGCTCGATTTTGACGGGGTAGTCCTGACGAAGTTGGACGGCGATACCCGCGGCGGTGCGGCGATCTCTATCCGTGCCGTAGTGAATAAGCCGCTTAAGTTTATGAGCAGCGGTGAGAAGATGGAAGCTATCGAAGTGTTTCACCCGGAACGTATGGCCGACCGTATTCTCGGCATGGGCGATATTGTAACCCTTGTGGAGAAAGCGCAGGAACAGTTCGATGCGGAAGAGGCTAAGCGGTTGGAGAAAAAATTGGCGCGGAATCAGTTCGGGCTGGATGATTTTCTTGCCCAGATACACCAAATTAAAAAAATGGGGAATTTTAAGGATTTGGCCGGAATGATTCCCGGAGTGGGCAAGATGATAAAGGATATTGACTTGGATGATAGTGTATTTAAATATACGGAAGCGATGATTTATTCCATGACACCGGAAGAACGGAAAAATCCCTCGATTATCAATGCGAGCCGGCGTGCCCGTATTGCAAAAGGTTCCGGACGGACGGTACAGGATTTGAACCGTTTGTTGAAGCAGTTCGAGGAGACCCGCAAAGTGATGCGGATGGTGTCGGGAGGAGGAGCGAAACAATTAATGCGTGGAGGTTTGGGAGCTTTGAAAAGAAGATAACTAAAACCTGAAAAATATGACTATAATTAGCGGAAAAGAAGTCGCTGCGAAATTGAAGCAGGACATCGGCGCAGAAGTAGCCGAAATGGTAGCGAAAGGTATTCGCCGCCCTTATTTGGTAGCTGTTCTTGTCGGAAATGACGGGGCGAGCCAAACCTATGTAGGCCATAAAGAAAAGGCTTGCCATGAGGTAGGGTTCGAATCCAAAGTCGTTCGTATGGATGAATCCACTACGGAAGAGGAGTTGCTGAAAGTAATCGATTCCCTGAATAAGGATCCGGAAGTCGATGGGTTTATCGTACAGTTGCCGCTTCCGAAACATATTTCGGAACAGAAGGTAATCGAAGCTATCTCTCCGCTGAAGGATGTGGACGGTTTTAATCCGGAGAATGTAGGACGCATGATTTCAGGACTGGATGCCTATATCCCTGCAACGCCGGACGGTATTATGGAATTATTGAAATATTATCAGATAGAAACGAAAGGGAAACATTGTGTCGTTGTAGGGCGTAGTAATATTGTCGGCCGTCCTATCGCTAATTTGCTTAGTATGAAAGGATATCCGGGCGATTGCACGGTGACTATTTGCCATAGCCGTACGGCTAATCTGAAAGAGGTAGTTCGCCAGGGCGATATTGTGATTGCTGCTATCGGACAGGCTGAGTTCGTTACCGCCGATATGATAAAAGAGGGGGCTGTCGTAATAGACGTAGGAATTACACGTGTTCCCAGCGATAAAACCAAAAGCGGATTTAAATTATTAGGGGATGTCAAATATGATGAGGTAGCTCCCAAGTGCAGCTATATTACTCCGGTTCCGGGAGGTGTAGGCCCGATGACGATTATTTCTTTGATGAAAAATACATTGAAAGCGGCAAAACGCAGAATGTAGAAAAAATTTGCATTAAGTAAATAATAAAGAAGAGGAGAGCCTATCTTTGGTTCTCCTCTTTCTGTTATAGTTGCCGTTCTGTTTCGGTTTATATCTTGTTCTTGTCTAAAAATGCCATAAACTGTTCCCGGTATTGGTTTCCTAAAGGAAGCTTGTGTTCGGATAGTATGATGTGGTTGTTTTCGAACGCACTGACTTTGTCTAAATTGATGATAAACGATTTATGGGTACGCATGAAAAGGGCAGGGGGAAGTTTCTCTTCGATATTTTTCATGGTGCTTTTCGTTACATAATTTTTCCCGTCCGTGTATATTTTGATATAATCTTTCAATCCTTCGACAAAAAGAATGTCGTCCAGCAATATTTTTATGGTACTGTATTCCACTTTTACCATGATATAATTGTCTGAGACGGGTTTATTGAAAGTATTGCCTTTGAGCAGGAATAGCTCGTACGCTTTGTTTACGGCTTTTAAGAAACGTTCGAAGGAGAACGGTTTTACCAAATAGTCGATAGCGCTTAAGTCGAAACCGGTGAGGGCGTAATCCTGATAAGCGGTGGTAAAAATAATCATGGGAGGGGTTTCCAGTATCCGGGCAAATTCGATACCCGATATATGGGGCATATTGATGTCGAGAAAAATCAGGTCTACCGGGTTTTCTTTGATATATTCCAGAGCTTCGATACCGCTCGAACAAGTTTCCAGTTTTGTAATAAACGGAATCTTTTCACTGAAATTCTTGATGATTGAAAGGGCTAACGGCTCATCGTCTATTGCAAGGCATATCATAACGGTCGGTTTTTGAATGAAAGGAAAGAGGCAGGAAGCCCCTTTCCGTTTCATTGAAAATTTAATAAATATAATATTTTTTGGGTTATGAAAAAAGTGTTTCCTTACCGGGGAAGGGGTCGTTTCCCTTCTTTGTTTTCCAGATTCGCTTTGTGGGAAAGCGGTATGGCGAAATAAACGAAAAAGACGTTGTCTTTGGCATAAGTATTCAGTATGAAATCTTTATGATAGAGCAGTTCTAACCGGCGTCGAATATTTTTGATGCCGATGCCCGAATTTTCATTCTCTTTTTTCTTTACGGCTATTTTATTATCGGTTTCAAAAATGAGCCGATTATTTTCTATTTTAATGGAAATATTGATGAAAGAGGGTTCCGTAGAGTCTATTCCGTATTTGAAAGCATTTTCGATGAGCGGAATAAGCAGAAGCGGTTCTATTTTATATCCTTCCGGGCTTCCTTCTTTGCGGAAGGTGACTTTGGTTTTAGAGGTGAGTCTTAATTCCTGCAATCCGATATAATCTTCTATTACGGATATTTCATCCGATAACATAACTTGCTTCCGGTTGGTTTCATAAAGCATATATCGTAATATGGACGATAGCTTCAAAATGGAATTCGATGCCGGAGTGGAATAGGGAATGGTCAAGGAGTAAATGGAGTTCAGTGCATTGAATAGGAAATGAGGATTAATTTGTTGTTTCAGGTATTCCAATTCGGAAGCTATGTGTTCTTTTTCGGTTGCAATACGTATTTTTTCCTCTTTTTTCCACCGTTGGCTGAAACGGAGTATCATACTGGTTGCGAAAACGAGCAATAATCCCGATACCATGGGTAAGTTAGGAGGAGTAAGCGGGTTGTATTGGCTGATGCTGTATACATCGTCGATGCGCCAATGCAGTTTTTTTAATTCCCAGTCGTAAGGAAATTTCGGATGCTCTTTCTGCTTTTTTTCTTCTTTGAGGTATTCAATGCGTTCTAATAAAGTTTCTTTTCGCAGGCTTTGCAGATAGGTTTTGAAAGAAACGAAACAAATGCAAAGCAGCAGAAGGGCGGAAAAAATATAGGCAAGAGTCTTTTTTCGGAAAAGCAGTTTGGGAATCAATATCGAATAGTTGATATAAAAAAGGGCGATATAGATAATCCACATAGGGATATTGATGTTGAGTGTCCGTGTGCGGATTGTCATATCGTCCATGTCGAGTAAATTGATCAATAGGATGGACAACCATCCTGCGATGTGCAGGATGACCATTTTTACACGGGGTTTTATTCTGATTCGCATAACTGTTTGTCGCTCTTGTTTACCGAAAATTTGTTTATTGATATGGAAAGATTAGAATCGTGGAGGCGGCGGCATCATGCCCGGGCCTCCTCCCGGCCTTGGAGCGAATCCTCCTCCGGAGGATGTTCCGGAACTCTTGCCCTGCATAGTGTTGAATTTATAGCTGAAAGTTAACATAAAGTAACGTTGCAGCACGCTGGAGCGCGAATCTTCGATGTATATGTCGTTAACGCTGTGCGACAAGCTTTTACTCTGATTCAACAAGTCGAAGGCGCTGATACGTATTTCCGCATTTTGGTTTCTAAGGAATTTCTTACCGATACCCATATTCAACAGGTTATAATTCGGATTAGCGGGGCCGTTGCTGGAATAGTAGCTGTAGTTATAGGAGTAGTCGGCATTCAGGACAAATCCTTTCCAGAATATCCAGTTGAAGCGGATTCCTACCCGTTCGTTTACATAAGTATTGTCGGATGAGGAGGAGTTGCTGCTGTTGGCATATGTGACGCTCGTCCCCGATGAGATAGTGAAATCCAGGTTCTCCGATATATTGCTGTTGATAGCGAAATTGAACATGACTCCGTTGCTCAGCGAGTGGCTTTTTATGTCGTTGTAGATAGAAGGTTTTTTCGATATGTTGTATCCTAACATTAGGTTGATGCTGCTTTGCAATGCCGTTACGGGGAAAGCGTATGTCGTCCCTATATTGGCTCTCCATTCCCCGTTAAGGTTTACGGGGCTGGTTACCTGTGCTCCTTTTTGTACGAAAACACCGTTGATTTCAGTATCTTCTGTGATAAACCGGGCATTGTTGGCGATAGAATTCATAGTGTTGTTTACACTTGCGAAGAATCCGAAAAAAGTCGATTTTTCGATATTGGAAGCGGTATAGTTGATTCTGAAAGAATTATTGTAACTCTTGTCCAGATTCGGGTTACCAGTGCTTATTTTCAAAGGATTGGTGTTATCTACGACATCCTGTAACTGTGTCATGCTGGGAAGTTCCGACCGTCCTCTGTAAGTAAAGGAGAGCCGTTTATTTTTTGAAAAATAGTAGTCGAAACGCAGATTCGCCAGAACACTATTGAAATTATAGTCGTATGCTTTCGAGGTAGGGAATACATGTTTGTTTTGTAAAGCTGCGTTTTCGAAATCCGCACCGATATTGAGCCGTATTTTATCTTTTATGTTATATGAATATCCTGCTCCTGCGGTATTGGTAAAGTAATCCCGTTTGAGGACATTGGACAGGCTCAGGTCTATATCTTCGTATAATCCTGTCTCCGGGTTGTAGAGATAGGTTTTCTTGTCCGAAGTATTCCAGGTATATGAGCTTTCGTAGTTGAAAGTAAGTCCGGAGGTTTTATTGATGGCATAGCTGTAGGTCAGCCGGACGCCGGCAGTATTGTCGTTTCCGATATTTTCGGTTTCTTGGTTGATTACCTCTTCCACCCATTCGTCCGTTTCGTAGAAGCCGTTGTCACCGATCAGGTATTGGTCGGAGTTGCTTCTGTTCAGCCTGAAATTTCCCCGTATGGAGAGGGAGTGTTTCGGAGAGAACCGGTGCATCCAGGTTAAGTTGGTATTGATATTATAGCTATGGCTGTCGGTACTTTTATCGGTAAGTGCATCGTTCGATTTTATGCCGTCGATATAGGTCAAAGCGTCGGTGAGCTGGTTGGCGCTGCTGTTGCTGAATGTTGCGGAAGGACGGAAATAGATGCGGTTGTTCTCATTCAGGTCGCTTTCTAAATCGAAGCGTAAAGAGTGACGGTTGGTTGTGGTATTGCTGGTATATGCTTCCGTATAGTTTCTGGATTCGTAATCCGTACTCGGGAAATAGGATTGTTCGAGCATTTTTTCCAATTTGTCCTGGCTGTTGGTATATACGTAGTTTCCTCCTATCTCGGTTTTTCGGGTAGGGCTTTTGATAAATTCGCCCGAATAATTGAATTTGACACCGGTCGAGGTTTGTATGCCGCTTCGTCCGAATCCTCCGTAGAAACGCCCTCCTGAAACGCTGGATTGGTTGATATTATTGGAGCCTACGCCGAGGGTAAAACGATTGTCTCCCTGGAAGATATTGGTATTGGTTTTGATATTGTAGCGGTTGTCGGTACCGTATCCGGCGATATAATCTCCGAAATAGGCGTTATTTTTCTTGGCTTTAGTGATGATATTGATTGTTTTGGTCGTGTTGCCGTCGTCGAATCCCGTAAAGCGGGATTGGTCGCTTTGTTCATCGAATAGTTGGATGCTTTCGATTGCATCTGCCGGCAATGAGCTTAAAGCGGAAGCGAGGTCGTTTTTAAAATAGGCTTTCCCATCCACATATACCTGGGTTATCTCTTCCCCTTGTACTTCGGCTGTTCCGTTGGAAACGGTGAACCCCGGCATTTTTGAAAGCAAATCTTCTGCCGTAGCGTCCGGATTGGTTTTGTAAGCACCTGCGTTGAATTGCGTAGTGTCGCCCATCTGTACGGCGATAGGCGCTTGTCCTTGTACGACTACGGTGGACAGTTCCACATTATCCTGATCTAATTTTATGATGCCGGCATTATTGACGGCACGGGTCGGTTTGTAGATAAGAGTGTCGTTTTTATATCCCATATAGGATATTTCAATGGTGTTTTCCGTATTTCGCTTCAGGCCGTTTAATGTAAATCCGCCGTTCACGTCGGTAATGGCACCGGTTGTTGTTCCCGGAATGATAACGGTCGCACCGATCAGTGGTTCTTCTGTCCGCGAATCGATAACGGTGCCTTTCAATGCCGTATTTTGAGCGGATACAGTCAGCGCTGTCAATGAAAAGATAAGTGCAAAACTGCTTTTTAAGAGGAATTTTTTATTCATGGCAGGTATTTTATAAGGTATATTAGGTCTGATGCAAAAATTAGACATTTTACCAGGAAATACAATAACATTCGACAAACACGGTAAAATAGTAGATGAAAAGCCGTTTTTAAAGAGGGGAAACAGAAATCTGAAGGATATTTTCGTATTGTATGAAAATATTTTGAAAAAGAAACGGTTTAATACGGCATTTATATGAAATTTATAAAAAATATTATTTTTTTTGGATTTTAATAATAAGTTATTAACTTTGTTACAAGTTAATAAACGAATTGTTTATTGACGTACGATACGATAGATAAATAGATAAAAGAATTTTTCAAGACCTGTCTGTGAAGATCGGTCTTGATTTTTTATATCGGGGGGCGTTTTGGCAGTATAGTTGTTCCTTGGCAAATAAAAACGTTATATGGGAAATTTATCTATAGAAGAGGTGATTGAAGCGCAACGCCGCTTTTTTGCGACAGGAAAGACAAAAGAACTTTCTTTCCGGATAGCTGCGCTTAAAAAATTGGAGCAAGGCATAGAACAGCGTGAAGAACGGTTCCTGAAAGCATTATACGATGATTTGCACAAATCGGCATTCGAAGCGTATGCAACGGAAGTGGGATTGGTGAAATCGGAGCTGAAACAGCACATTCGCAATGTACGGAAATGGGCACGCCCGGAGAAGAAACAGACGCCCCTGATATTCTTTCCTTCCAAAAGCAGAATCATAACGGAACCATTCGGCCGGGTATTGATTATCGCTCCATGGAATTATCCTTTGCAATTAATGTTGGTACCGCTTATCGGGGCTATTTCTGCGGGGAATTGTGCCGTTTTGAAGCCTTCTCCCTATGCGCCTTCCGTATCGGCCGTATTGGCGGAGCTGATAGAAGCTGTTTTCGATAAGGAATATATTGCTTTGTTCGAGGGACATCGTGATATGAATCGGGTATTGTTGGCTCAGCCTTTCGATTATATCTTTTTTACCGGTTCCGTATCGTTGGGAAAAGAGGTGATGGCCGCTGCAGCGAAGAATCTAACGCCTCTGACCTTGGAGCTGGGAGGCAAAAGTCCTTGTATCGTAGATGCCAATGCCGATATTCCGATAGCTGCACGGCGTATCGTGTGGGGAAAATTTTTGAATGCAGGGCAAACTTGTGTCGCTCCGGATTATCTGTTCGTTCATGTTTCCGTAAAAAAATGTCTGTTGGAATATATAAAGAAAGAGATTTACCGCCAATTCGGGAAACATCCGGAGAAAAGCCCCGATTATCCTCGTATTGTAAGGGTTGAGGCGGTGAAACGCCTGGCTGCGATGCTCGATGACGGAAAAATATATACAGGGGGACAGGTGAATGAAGCGGAACGGTATATTGCTCCTACGGTCATTACCGATGTGAAAAACAGTTCGGGGCTCTTGGAGGATGAGATATTCGGCCCGATATTGCCTGTTTTGGAATTCGAACATATTCGGGAAGTGGAAGAGTATGTGAATCGGCATCCGAAACCGTTGGCATTGTATTATTTTACCAGAAGCAGGAGGCGTGCCCGCCGTTTGTTGAAAAATATCAGTTCGGGAGGGGCCTGCATCAATGATACGGTAATTCATGTGGCTTCCGGCCGTTTGCCGTTCGGCGGGGTGGGGCATAGCGGGTTCGGAAAATATCATGGAAAATACAGCTATATGGTTTTCAGTAATATGAGGGGAGTGGTGTATTCGCCTACCGTTATCGATATTCCTTTCAAATATGCCCCGTATAAAAATAAATTAGGATTTCTGAAACGTTTTTTCTAATAAAATTCATGAATTTCCGGAGTCGTTTCTATAAATAATTTTATAACCTGTAATTTCTGTTTATAGAGTATTGAAATTATAAGGAACGAAAGATATTGCTTAATAATTTGTAAAAAAGTCGTACCTTTGGCTATAATATGTAAAGCGGAAATTAAATTTAGGAAAGACTTTTTTATCATTATTTCCGTTATAAATAATTAGTGAATAATTAGGGTTAAATAATAAAAAGAAGTATTTATGTTTGATAAAGAGGTGTATATAAGCCGTAGAAATGCTCTCCGCAGTAAGATAAAAAGCGGGTTGGTTTTGATATTGGGAAACAGTGAAGCTCCCATGAATTATCCTTCCAATACATATCATTTTAGGCAGGATAGTAATTTCCTTTATTTCTTCGGGTTGCCGCACGCTGATTTCGTGGGGGTGTTGGATGTGGAAGCGGATACCGATTGCTTGTATGGGAATGATTATTCATTGGACGATATTATATGGATGGGACCTCAGCCTACTCTGAAAGAGCTGGCGGAACAGGTAGGAGTTCAGTCGACTTACTCTTTGCGAGACCTTTATATTACCATACAGGGAGCTATCCTGAAAGGAAGGAAGATTCATTTCCTGCCTCCTTATCGAGGAGAAAATGTGTTGTTGTTGGAATCTTTGTTGGGCATTAAGAGCGACCGGATAAAAAGTTACGTATCGGCTGAGTTGATTCGGGCGGTAGTTTCTTTGCGTGAAATAAAATCGCCGGAAGAGATAGAACAGATAGATCATGCTTGCGATATCGGATATGAAATGCATACGACGGCGATGAAAATGTGCCGTCCGGGATTGATGGAACGCGATATTGCCGGAGCGATAGAAGGAGTGGCATTGTCAAAAGGTTCGGGAGTTTCATTTCACAGCATTGTATCGCAGAACGGCGAAACGCTTCACAATCATTTTCACGGCAATAAATTGGAAGCGGGACGTATGTTGTTGATGGATGCGGGGGCGGAGAATGCAATGAATTATTGCAGCGACTTTACCCGGACGATACCTGTAAGCGGGCGTTACACTTCTTTGCAAAAAGATGTGTATAATGTGCTGCTTTCCGTATTTGAGAAGGCGATGGAATTGATAAAACCCAATGTGACTTATAAAAGTGTGCATCTGGATTGTGCCAAAGTTCTTTCCGAAGGCCTTATTTCGTTGGGATTGATGAAAGGGAATGCGGAAGATGCTGTGCAGAATGGGGCGCATGCCTTATTCATGCCGCATGGTTTGGGACATCAGTTGGGGCTCGATGTGCATGACATGGAAGGATTGGGAGAAGATTTCGTGGGATATGATGAAGAAGTCGAGAGAAGTACCCAATTCGGTTTAGCTTCTCTGCGTATGGGGCGCCGGTTGAAAAAAGGCCATGTAATTACGGTGGAACCCGGAATTTATTTTATCCCTGCATTGGTTGAGAAATGGAAGAAGGAAAAGATCAATGTAAATTTCATTGATTACGATAAAGTGAAAGAAATGTATGGTTTCGGCGGAATGCGTGTCGAAGACGATGTAGTGGTTACCGATACAGGAAAGAGGATATTGGGTAAACGTCGTATTCCTTACACGGTGGAACAGATTGAAAATATAATGGCAAAATAATTAAAGACAGATTTATGAAGAAAATTTTAGGAGTTGCCTTGTTGTGTTTATTGACAGGGTTTTATGCGAAAGCCGATGAAGGAATGTGGTTGCTTCCGTATATAGAGAAGCTGAATATCGATGATATGAAGGCAAAAGGATTGAAGTTGGAAGCAGAAGATATTTACAGCATCAATAACAGTTCATTGAAAGACGCTATTGTCCGTTTCGGCGGCGGTTGTACGGGAGAGATTATTTCTCCGCAGGGGCTTGTCCTGACCAATCACCACTGCGGTTACGGATCTATTCAGAGCCATAGTAGTGTGGAACACGATTACCTGAAAGACGGTTTTTGGGCGATGTCTTTTGCTGAAGAGATCCCTACGCCGGGGCTTACGGTTACTTTTATAAGAAGTATCGAAGATGTAACGTCGGAAATTGTTCCGCACTTGAAAAACAGCATGACCGAGAGTGAACGGGCCGTTAAGGTCGCTGAGTTGTCAGCTAAAATCGTGGAAAAAGCCAAAATTTCCGGACCGGGCATGTCCGGTGCCGTACGGGCATTCGATGGCGGGAACCAATATATGCTGTTTGTTTCTCAGGTGTATAACGATGTACGTTTGGTTGGAGCTCCTCCTTCGGCTATCGGGAAATTCGGAGGCGATACCGATAACTGGATGTGGCCGCGCCATACAGGCGACTTCTCTCTGTTCCGTGTGTATACGGATAAGGACGGAAATCCGGCGCCTTATTCTCCTGAAAATATCCCGATGGTTCCGAAAAAATACCTTACCGTATCGTTGCAGGGAGTACATGACGGGGATTATGCTATGATTATGGGTTTTCCCGGAAGTACAGACCGTTATATGACTTCTTACGAGATAGATGAAACGGTGAATTATTATAATCCCGACCGTATCAATGTAAGAGGAATCCGGCAGGATATTCTGATGGCGGATATGGTTGCCGATCCTAAAGTGAAAATACAGTATGCTTCCAAATATGCGGGTTCTTCCAATTATTGGAAAAATGCGATAGGAATGAACCGGGGACTGAAAAAACTCAGGGTGAAAGAACAGAAAGAGGCGATTGAACAGAATTTCCGTGAATGGGTAAAGGCTAACCCGGAAAAAAATGCTGAATACGGGGAAGCACTGGAGCTGATAGAAAAAGGAGTAAAAGGCAGGTTGCCTTACCAACGGGATGCTTATTATATCAATGAGGCGCTGTCCCGCAGCCTCGAGCTGATTTCTGCTGCCAATATGCTGAGTAATTATGCTATTGAGCTGGAGAAAAAAGAAGCTGGACATAAAAATAATTTGGACAGCTTGACTGAAGCGGTAAAAATGCGTGCTGAAAATTTCTATAAAGATTATAATATGCCGACGGATAAAAAAGTGACGAAGGCGATGTTGGAAAACTTTATGGAAAATGTATCGGAAGAGAATTATCCGGACATGTTCGAATTGGTGAAACAGGAAGGAGGCATAGAGCCGTTTGTTGAAAAGTTGTTCTCTACCTCTATCTTTACTTCTAAAGAAAAATTTTTTGCATATCTTGAAAATCCTTCTTTGCAGCAATACAAAGATGATTATGCTGTAATCGCTTCCAAATCGGTTGCCCGGAAAACAGCGGAATTGAATGAAGCGGCAAGGGCTTATAACGAGATGTATGCGAAAGGGCATCGCCTTTTTGTTGCAGGGCTTGTCGAAATGGATAAAGATAAAGTTTATTATCCGGATGCCAATTCTACGATTCGCCTGACTTATGGACAAGTATTGCCGTATAGTCCTGCTGATGCGATAGAGTACGATTATGTAACGACACTTACAGGAGTAATGGAGAAGGAGGATCCGAATAATCAGTATGAATTTTCTGTGCCTCAACGTCTGAAAGAACTTTATAATCAAAAAGATTTCGGGCAATATGCAGAAAACGGCAATGTCGTGACTTGTTTTATTACCAATAATGATATTACGGGCGGAAACTCGGGAAGTCCCGTTCTGAACGGAAACGGAGAGTTGGTAGGTATTGCATTTGATGGAAACTGGGAAGCGATGAGCGGCGATATAGCGTTTGAACCGAATCTGCAAAGGTGTATTGCTGTAGATATCCGTTATGTCCTGTTTATTATTGATAAATATGCCGGAGCTACCCGTTTGCTGGAGGAAATGACTATTGTTAAATAAATAGCATGAGGAGTAATTCAAGGGATATTTGTCGTGAATAAACTTTCTTTACATTCCGGAATAAAATGTAAGTGAAATACTTTATT